>JBIIAR010000078.1:0-8801 GCA_044239765.1 Microbacteriaceae bacterium | reverse complement strand
CGCCCCGATGAGCGCAGCGACGACCCCGAGCAGTCCGCCGACGAGGGTCAGCAGCGCGGCCTCGGCGAGAAACTGCCCGAGGATCGCGCCGCGGGTCGCGCCCAGTGCCTTGCGAATGCCGATCTCGCGCGTTCGCTCGGTGACGGTCACGAGCATGACATTGGTCACGCCGATTCCGCCGACAAGCAGGCTGATGGCGGCGATGACGCCGAGCAGGATCGTGAAGCTGTCAGCGCTCTCGGCCTGTGTCTCTAGCAGCGAGCTCTGGTTGGTGATGGTGAAGGTCGCCGTGTCGGTGGTCGTGCCCTGCAGCTGGTTGAGCACGATCTCGATCTCGGCCTCGGCGGCCGTCACGGCATCCGCGTCTGTGGCCCCGACCGTCAGCGTGGTGATGCCGCCGAAGCCGGTGAACGACCGCTGCACCCGGCTGATCGGCGCGACCACGACGGAGTTCGAGTCGCTGAAGCCCGTCGAGTCCTGCGACTCGAGGATTCCGACGACCGTGTACGCGGAGCCGCCGATCGAGATCGACTGGCCGAGCGCGGAACCGGTGGGAAAGAGGCTGGTCGCGAGAGTCTGCCCGATGACGGCGACCTTGGCGGCCGTGGTCACGTCCGCCGTGGTGAAGGCATCACCCGAGGCGACGTTTGTCGTGCCGCTCGTGAAGTAGTCCGCGGTGGTGCCGACGACGCTGACGGAGTCCTGCGACGAGTCGGGGGAGGCGACCGTCAGGCTCGTCGAGACCTGCGGCACGACCGTGTCGACGTGCCCGAGGCCCGCGTTCTGCAGCGCCGCGACCTGATCATCGGTGAAGGTGCCGCGCACGGTGAGCGTGCTGGTGCCGAGGCTCGAGATTGCGCTCTTGACCTGCTGCGCGCTGCCGTTGCCGACGGCGAGCAGCAGAATCACCGCCGCGACGCCGATGAGCACGCCGAGCAGGGTGAGCACCGACCGCAGCTTGTTGCCCGTCACGCCGCGCACGGCGCTGAGCAGGATGTCGGGGAGCCTCATGCGATGAGCCCGTCGCGAACGTGAATGGTGCGCCTGGCCCGCGCGGCCACGTCGTCCTCGTGCGTGATGATGACGATCGGGCGGCCCTGCTCGCTCAGCTCGTCGAAGATCGACAGTATCTCTTCGGTCGAGGTCGAGTCGAGGTTACCGGTGGGCTCATCGGCGAGCAGCAGCGTCGGGTTGGTCACGAGCGCCCGGGCGATCGCGACGCGCTGCTGCTGGCCGCCCGAGAGCTCTTGCGGCTCGTGGCTCGCTCTGCCCTCAAGGCCGACGCTCTTCAGCGCTGCCATCGCTCGCTCCCTCCTCTCCTTCTTGCGCACGCCGCCGTAAACCAGCGGCAGCTCGACGTTTCCGAGCGCCGTCATGCGGGTGACGAGGTTGAACGACTGAAAGATGAAGCCGATCTCTTCGTTGCGCACGCGGGCCAGCTCGCGCTCGCCGAGCGCGGCCACATCGTGACCGGCCAGTTCATAGACACCACTGGATGCGACATCCAGGCAGCCGAGCAGGTTCATCAGCGTTGACTTGCCGCTTCCACTCGGCCCCATGATGGCCACGTAGTCACCCTGCTCCACGGCGAGGTCGATGCCGCGCAGGGCGTGCACCGCGGCATCACCCGAGCCGTACACCTGCTGCACGTCTCTCAGTTCGAGCACGGCGCTCATTCGGGGCGACCTCCGCCCGCGGGGAAGTCGCCGGTCGGCGGAGTGCCGCCGCCGGGAAAGGTGCCGCCCTGCTGGTTGGTCGTTCCGGTGTCGGTCGTCGTTGTGTCGTTTGAGACCTCGCCGAGCACGATCGTCTGACCGAGCTCGAGACCGGTGAGTACCTCGGTGCCCTGGTCTCCGACGACGCCGAGCGTCACGGTTACGGTGCTGACAGTGCCGTCATCCTCGACAACATCGACCGTCGACGTGTCACCACTCGTGGTGATCGCCGCGCTCGGAACGTAGAGCGCGTCCTCGGCGCTCGACTCGATCGTGATGGCGACCTCGGCGGTCTGCCCGAGGCGCAGCCCCTCGGGGATGGCGTCGAGAGTGATCGTCGTGGCGTAGGTCACCACGGAGTTGGATGCCGTGGCCGTCGGCGCGATGGCCGTGACGGTGGCCGTCGCCTCGACGTCGGTCAGCGCGGGAAAGGTGACTGTGGCCGCCTGGCCGACCGCGACATCCGCGATGTCTGCCTCGGCGATGGCGGCGGTCATGGTCATCGCGCTGACGTCGGCGATGGTGAACCCGCTCGCGGTGCCGCCGGCGCTCGAGCCGGCGGAGTCGCCGACCGCGGGCACGGCGATGACGAGGCCCGCGATGGGGGAGGTCAGCGTCGCGGAGGCGACGTCTGCCTTCGCGGCAGTGACGGCATCCGTGGCGTTGTCGACGGAGGTCTGCGCCTGGGTGAGCTTCGAGTTGGCGCTGCTGAGTTGCTGCTCATCGGTCGCCGCGGCCACGTCGGCCTGTGCGCTCGTGCGCTCGGCTTTCGCGGTGGTGAGGGTCTTCTGCGCCTTGGCGAGGGTGTCCGCGAGGTCGGTCGTGTCGAGGGTCGCGAGCTGCTGGCCGGCGGTGACGGTCGCGCCGAGAGCGACATCGACGGTCGCGATCGTGCCGCTGACGGTGAAGCCGGCGGCGACCTCCCGAGCGGCGGCGATCTGGCCGGTCGCGCTGATCGAGCTGCTCACGACACCCTGCTGCACCGCGCTGGTCAGCTGGGTGGCGTCGGTGTCGGTGGACGCGGTGGCCGGCAGGGTGAACGCCAGGGCGCCTGCCACGGCCGCCGCGATCACCACGCCGAGCGAGGTGTTGATGAGCACAGGGCGGGAAATCTTCATGGGTTCACGGTGCGCGCGACTTCTATGGTGGATGTAGGTCGCGGCTGAGAAATGTCTATGCGGGTCGAGCCTGTCGAGACCCGTTTAGCCCACTAACCGCGAATGTATTAGGCTCTCTCCCGGTACCGTGTCCGAGCGGCCGAAGGTGCAACTCTCGAAAAGTTGTGTGGGTGAAAGCCCACCGTGGGTTCAAATCCCACCGGTACCGCCACTGAAAGCCCCTGAACTTCGCTGATACTCCGCGAGTACGCAGGGGCTTTCGTCTTGCGCAAGGGGGCTTCCTTCCGCGTTTTGCCCATGATTGGCAGCGGAGCGACTCGCTGAAAGTTACGCCGATGACCAGGGGCAAGATCCTCGCGACAGCGAATCCCTGGCCAGCTGGGGCGCCTACCTTCTCTGGGCGGAGATAAGCGACGTGCTCGACCCCGCAGGCTCGATGCTGGCGTGCGGCTGCGCCGCGATCGCCGTGCTGCCCCGCCGGTAGTGCACGAACAGCAAGATGCCGACCACGACGTCCGCGACCGGCACGGCTAGCAGGATCGAGTACAGCACGACCAGCGGTGTCTCGATGATGCGGTCGCGACGCAGCTGTATGACGCTAGCCCAGCCGTAGACAGAGGTCGGGAGCAGGGCGAGATAGGTGAGCACGAGGCCGATCCAACCGGCAGCAATCAGCGCTACGCCACCGACGGCGAGGATGAGCATGCCGCCGAACAAGAGCAGCACCAGCAGTAAGCCGATCATCAGGAAGAACGGGATGCCGGCCAGTTTGACGACGAAGACACTGGTCGCGAGCACGGAGGTATTGCTCTTTCGAATCATCGTGACGCTGTCGATGATGACGAGGATGGTGACGATGAACAGCAGAACGTTCCAGCCGATAACCGTGAACAGGATCACGCCCAAGGCATCCGGCGCGTTGACGAGCCGGTAGCCGTCGAGCGCGAACCACAGGCCAAGCACGATCAGTACTCCGAGCAGCATCGCACCCGCTTGAACAAATCTCATGCGCGCCAGCATAGGGCTTGGCCCCATGTCGACTGTCGCCATCCCCATTCGGCGCGATAGTAGAAGGACGCATCAGGCGGCCTCAAGCCCACGGAGAACACGGCATCGCGGTTGCGCGGGCCTAGCTCGAGAGCTGCGCGAGCACCTCGGCGTCGGTGCTGCCCGTGAACTCCACAACTCGCCCCTTCGCCAGCCGCAAGAAAGCGAATTCCGCCACATTGATGTGACGACGGGTGCGCACGTGCGTGCCACTCGCCCGCAGGTGCGCCGCGATGCGGTCCTCCTCGACGACGAGCTGGATGCGCTTCCACCGCCAGTCGGGGAAGGCCGCGAACAGGGCGGTGAGGTCCGTCATCCACGCGTCGACGCCGCCGGGCAGGTGTGCTCGCTTCACCGATGGGTCGATCAGCTCGCGCAGCACATCGAGGTCGTGGCGGTTGCAGGCCTCGAGGTAGTCGGCGAACCACTCACGCATCTGCCAGGGCTCCACTCCTCAATTATCCGTCTCGCTAGTACTCGCCCTTGATTACGAAGAACGAGCCGCGGATGGTGCCGGCCAGCTTCGACTTCTGGCGGGCGAACTTGAACCTGTCGGCGAGCTCTGCGGGGATCTGCATGCCATCCGACAGTTTGAAGCCGACCGCGCGCTTGCCGCCCGGTTCGAGCGTGTAGAGCACGTTGACCGCGAGGCCGCTCTCGTAGAAGACGTAGGTCCAGCGCACTCCGTCGACCTCGAAGTCGGTCGCCTCCAGAGCGGGGGAAGCGATGACGATGTCGCGCTCTGCGTGGAGGATGCGGGTGACGCGTTCGACCGCGGCGGGCGCCCTGTCGGTCGTGAACACGTGGTCGTACTTGTTCGTGAAGTAGCGCGCCTCATTCGCCCGCAGGCCGGCGAGGGCGTCGGCGACCGGAGAGCTCTCGAGGCCGACGGTCGAGACTCTCACAAAATCCACGGTGTAGGGCATGCAGGCCACGGTAGTGAATGCTGGGTCGCCGCGCTTCTTGGATACTGCTAAGTCAGGTTCGGCACCACGGCGCCGCCCAGCAGGCCGGTGGTGTAGGGGATGAGCCAGATCGCCCAGACGACGATGGAGAACCGGTGAAAGCGGTGCAGCTCGTTCTCGCGCTTGCGCACCAGCACGACGATCGCTGCCAGCAGGTGCACCGCCATGAGCACGATAGCCAGCGTGCCCGACACCGCCATGATGACGATCAGCGACGAGCCGAGAGGCGAGGTCGACGAGTCGGCGGGCAGCTGCGACATCAACCAGGTGGCGCTGCTGTCGCAGGCGAGGCCGAGACCGAGAAAGACGGCGTGGCGCGCGCGCAGGGTACGGCCCGCAAACTCCGACCACACGCCGATGGAGTAGAAGACGAGGGCGGCGGTGATGAGAACCACGGCCAGCATCAGTTGAGCGTTCATGGGGAACCTTTCCGACGCCCACCCAACCGCACCAGCACGCGACCGGTTAGGGGCGAAGGTCCTTGACGATCCACTTGTTATTTGCAAGTGTTAGGGAACACAAAGGAGAAGCAATGCCCCAGCTGTTCGTCAACATCGCCGTGAACGACCTCGAGCTCTCGAAGCAGTTCTACACCGCGCTCGGCTTCACGCTCAACCCCTCCTTCAGCGACCACAACGCCGCGTGCTTCGTCGTCGACGACGGCCACAACTACTTCATGATCCACACGCGCGAGTACTTCCAGACCTTCACCGAGCTGCCCCTCGGTGACCCTGCGGTGAACCCCACCTCGTCGGTCGCGATCTTCCTCGACAGCAAGGAGGCCGTCGACGCCGCCGTCGAAGCCGGCATCGCTGCGGGCGGCACCCAGCCGCAGGAGGCAACGGACTACGGCTTCATGTACCAGCGCCCCCTCACCGACCCGTCGGGCAACGTCGTCGACTTCGGCTGGATGGACCCGGTGGCCGCCGAGCAGGGCCCGCCCGCGGCCGAGTAGTGGCAGCGCGCGACTACGGCCAGTACGGGGGTGTGACCCGGGCCGTCGAGCTGGTGGGCGAGCGCTGGGCGCTGCTCATCATCCGTGACCTGCTGGTCGGCCCGCGTCGCTACGGCGAGCTGGCCGGCGGGCTGCACCGCATTCCGAGCAACATTCTCGCCACCCGCCTCAAAGAGCTGCAGGCGGCGGGGGTCATTCGGCGCGTGCCGCACAGCCGCGTCATCGTCTACGAGCTGACGTCCTACGGGCGCGAGCTCGAGCCGGTCGTGCTCGCCCTGGGCGCCTGGGGTTTCAAGGCTCTCGGCGATGCCCGCGACGAGCAGGTGATCACCCCCGACTCGATGACCATGGACCTGCGCACGGCCTTTCGCGCGAACGTTGCGGCCGAGCTCCCGACCACCGCGTACGCGGCCCGCCTCGGCGAGGCGGAGCTGCTGATTCGGGTGAACGGCGCTGAGCTCGATGTCGCACGCGGGGCCGGCGAAGCCGACCTCGCGTTTGCGGCTGGGGCCGACATCCACCGCCTCATCTCTGGAGAGCTGGATGCCGAGAGGGCCATCGCGACCGGTGCGGTCGAGGTGCTCCACGGGCGCGGTGACCTGCTCGGGAGGTTCGCGAGCACGTTCCACCTGGCGGCGTGATCGGTCTGCACTCGCATCCTTATCCCGGCCTGGGCTGGGCGCGGCGCTCATCGCTGCCAACTGCCTCGGGCTCTGTGCTTGACTGACCGAATGAGCGAAAGTGAACGAACTCGTGTCGGCCGTACCCTTGACGTGCTGCGAGACGCCCTCGCACCTTTCGTCGACACGGCGATGACCGAATTGCATGGTTCCGAATGGAATGATGTGGTGTCGGCGGACGACGCTCAGCGATATAGCAAGCCGAAGCGGCACGTTTCAAAGAATGATCTTGCAGTTCTTCTCAAAATCCTCCAGTTCCGAAAAATGAAGCCGTGGTCGGATCTGGCCGACTACCAGCGGGTTCGAGTGCTCGCCAGCGAACTGACATCAGTGCGAAATCTCCACGCGCATAGTGACGAGTGTGTCGACGAGCTCTCCAGACTGATCGACACGTCAGGTCGACTTCTTCGAGCGCTCGGGCTCACAACCCCGATTGAGCTTGAGCAGATGAAGACAGAGTCTTCAGTCACACCAATCGCTCCAGCCACCCAGCATGAGCAGGCGCTTATCGACCCAGATGCCGATATTTCGATCGGCGAATCTGGCGACCGCTTGGCCGAAATTTGGTCTCGCGGGATTGAATTGAATGAAGGACTCGGCGACCAGATGAAGGGCCGAATCCGTGCAGTTGTCGCTGGTGATCTAGCGGCCGACCAGATCATGGACGAGGCAATGGAGGCTCTCGTATTCTCGGCCGGAGAGGAGGTCGTCGATCTGATCGCTGAGACCTACAGCCTTGAGGTGAAGGCTGAACAGCCTCATAGGGATGCCGTGAGGGCGCTCGCACTGTCGGTCAGATGCCAGCTTTCCGAGCCTCTTTTTGCCGCCTCTGTCTTGTCGCACAAGGCTGACCTTCAAGGCAGGGCGATCGACCGCCTTTCCCAGCTCGTAGAAGAGGAATCACCGAGCGAGCGAAAGGCGCGGGATTCTTTCGAGAATGATCTGGTGCTCCAACCACTTCACGACCGTCTTGACATGATCGAGCGTGTAGTGCCCGATCCTGTGAACCGATGGGACAACTGGAGAGAAGTGACTCGACTTGCACAGAAGCTGAACGATGGCGATTCGCTTCCGAATCTACTAATCCTTAATAGCAACATGGTGTTGCTCAGCGGCGTTGAGGGATCCGATTCCCAAGATGCTCGCGACGACGAACTAACACTCGTGAGAGATTCGATCGTTCGCTCTCGCATGTTGGCGAGCCAGCGGCCGGGCTCCCTCGCGGAGACGACGCTCGTCATGCTGCTGCGACGAGAGGGCAGGATCTGCGCTGACGCAGGAAAATCTGAGGAAGCCATTCAGGCCTTCGCCCGCGCAGATGAGATAGTCGATCGCTACCCTGGTGCCGACCCGGACCTACGCTAGGCGTTCGATTCTGCTCGGACTACTTCGCGCGGCGCTCCATGCTGAATGTGCCGTTACCGTGGTTGACCTTCGTGACACCGCCGAACGAGTTGCTGGAGCCCGATTTCTGGTGCAATCGCGCAGAACTGACGTCGCCGGATTTGGCTGTCGCTCGACCGCCGCTCGCTGAGGTGTTTGCGCGGACTCGACCCGAGTATGCCTTTGCCATCTTTGCTGCTCCTTCGATGTTCGACCGATTTGAGCGAACCGACCAGAATATGAGCGGCGAGTGAGCTCGTCAAGCAATTTTCGCCGGTGGGCTGCACCGCATTCCGAGCACCTTCCACTTGGCGGCGTGATCGCATCGGTCGCAAACTATCGGGTGCAGGCGGCGCGTGATGCGCAGGCCAGTGGTCGAAGGGAGACACCGTGATCGCACCGCTCAACCGGCTCGTCGACGCAATCGACGAGAACCTCGCTGACGATGTGAACGTCGACGGCCTGGGCGTCACCGAGTACTACCTGAGACGCATGTTCTCGTCGCTCGCGGGCATGCCGCTGTCGGAGTACGTGCGGCGGCGGCGCATGAGCGTCGCTGCGGCGGAGGTCGTCGCCGGCGACCCGCTGCTCGACATTGCCACACGCTACGGCTACGGCTCGACTGAGGCTTTCGGCCGCGCGTTCAGTGCCGTGCACGGAGCGACTCCGGCCGAGGTGCGCCGAGACGGTGGCCCCCTTCGATCGCAACCGAAACTGCGGTTTCGCCTGACAGTAGAAGGAAGTACCAGCATGGATACCCGCATCACCGACCGCCCCGCCTTCCGCCTCGCGGGCCACGCCACGCGTGTGCCGCTCATCTTCGAGGGGGCGAACCCGCACATACAAGCCTTCATCGCGTCGTTGCCCATGGACGAGCACGCTCGCCTCAAGTCGTTTTCATCAGCCGAGCCGGGTGGCCTGCTGCAGGTCAGCGCCGA
>JBIIAR010000087.1:0-8187 GCA_044239765.1 Microbacteriaceae bacterium | reverse complement strand
CACTGCGCGCGGATGGCGGAAATGGCAGACGCGCTAGCTTGAGGTGCTAGTGCCCGTATAGGGCGTGGGGGTTCAAGTCCCCCTTCGCGCACGAACAGAAAAGGCCCCGGTTTTCCGGGGCCTTTTCGTTTCTGTGCTGATGGCTGTGGATCGGACACGCGGATCCACAACGTCGCCGTTGGCTGAGCCTTCTACTCCCCGATGCGCTCCACGTGGCCGGTGACCATGATCGGCAGGTGGTCGGAGACTCCCTGCGGCAGGGTCTCGACCTTCTCGATCGTGACGCTGCTCGAGGTCACGAAGTCGAAGTGGCCACGGAAGATCTTGTATCGAAGGTAGGTGCGGCGGTCGCTCAGGGTCAGGTCGTAGCCCGACTTTGCCACGTGCTTGACGAGGCGGCCGGTGAACAGCGGGTAGTTGTAGTCGCCGACCATCACTGAGGGAACATCGCCGATGGCGCGAAGAGCCTCGTGCGCGGCCTTGATCTGCGTGCGGCGGAGTGAGTTGCGGGCTGTCAGAGGTGAGGCGTGGAACGACGCGAGGATGATGTCGCGGCCCGCCTCCTTGTCGAACACCTTGGTGGCGAGAAGGCGCTCGTGCGTCGGGGAGAACAGGATGTCGTGCATTGCCTTCTTGAGGGCGAATGTCTTCGACTCTGGCTTCTCGAAGCGCTCGCCGCGGTAGTAGACCGCGAGACCGAGGCGGTTGGTCTTGGTCGTGTCCGCGAGGATCAGCGGGCCGATCTCATTCGGCAGAAACTCGGTGTGCGCCTCCTGAAGACAGAGCACGTCCGGGTCCCACGTGGCGACCAGGTCGACGAGCTCGTGGCTCGCCGCGTTCTTGCGGAGGTTGTAGCTGACGATTTTGATGGTGGCACCCTACGTGGCGGTACTTCGCTGACACTTGCGTGCACGAGTCTATGCCGACCACCGGGGTGGAGTTTCTCGACACCGTGTATCGAAAGTAGCTCGGCGGGTCTATCGTTGACTCATGCTCAGGGGTGCGCAGGAGTGGGTGGGGTATCGACAGGATGCCTTCGGGGATTCGATCGCGGTCTGGAACAGCGGACCGGACTTCGCCGTGCTTCGCGACCGGTGGGCAGCAGACCCCGAGTTCGTCGAGGCCATGCTCGCCCACGGACTGCTCGCGCGCGACCCGCTCGCCGCCGAGGCCCTGACACATCTCGACCTCGGCTCGCAGTCCCGCGAGCGATTCTCGCGGGTGCTGACCGCCTGCCTCGATACTCAGGCCATCGGCTTCCGCCTGCGGGCGGTGCACGCCCTGCACGCGCTCAGCTGCGACGAGAGCTGGGCGAACGAGGTCGTGCGGGTGTTGCTCGGCGCTGGCTTCTGGGCCGACCGAATGGAGGCTGCGCGCGTCGCCGGCGATTTCTCGCCGAGCTGCCAGATCATCCGGGCACTGGCACAGGCGGTCGAGGACCCGGAGTACCTCGTGCGGCGCCAGGCAGCCCTCGCCCTGCTGCGCTTCGCGGGTCTGAGCGCCGACGCCGAGCTGCTGGCAACGCTGCGCAGCGGGGCGAACGCACGGCAGTGGCCGGTCGCAGCTCGTCAGCTTGCCGACCGCGCCACGCTGCTCGCTGAGTCCCACTGACGCATTTACTCCGTCGAGGGGGTTGACCCGGACCGGCGCAGGTTCTTGACTGGACTCATGACCGGAGACGACGACGACACGTTCGACTTCGATCTCGACATGCCCACAGAGCCGCGCATCCCTGCGGCGACCGAGCGAGACGAGATCGTGGCTGAGCGCGCGCCCGAGTCGCGAGAGATCACCGACGTCGACTTTCACGAGCTCGACCTGCCGTAGCGGCCTCTCCCGGCGGGGCGACAGTCGCGCGATCTAGGCTGAGTGCATCATGCGACTGCTGCTCATCCGCCATGGCCAGACTTCCGCGAATGTGCGGGGCGAACTCGACACCGCCCGCCCCGGCCCCGGTCTCACGGCCCTCGGGCGGGCGCAGGCCGCCGCGATCCCCACCGCACTCGCCGGCCAGCCGATCAACGCGATCTACGCGTCCACCCTGGTGCGCACCCAGCAGACGGCGGCGCCTCTCGCGCGAGCCCGCGGGCTGCGGGTGACCACCCTCGACGGGGTGCACGAGGTCGAGGCCGGCGACCGGGAGAGGGCCTCTGACAACGACTCGTACCGGGTGTACCTCGAGACGTGCATGGCGTGGGGACTCGGAGAACGCGACCGGATGATGCCGGGGGCCACCTCGGGGGCGGCCTTCTTCGAGCGCTTTGACGCCTCGATCGCGCAGGTGGGCGCCAGCGGGGCCGAGGTTGCCGCGGTCGTCTCCCACTCGGCGGCCATGCGGGTCTGGATCGCCGGCACCGCGCGCAACATCGAGCCGGTGTTCACCGCCCGGCAAGAGCTCGACAACACCTCGATGGTGGTGCTCGACGGCTCCCCCGATGGCGGATGGAACCTGGTGAGCTGGCACGGCGAGCCGCTCGGCGGGCAGGTGCTCGTCGACGATGCCGCCGAGGACCCCACCGGCGAGAGCATCGACGAGGCGCTCGCCTAGTCAGCGTGCTCACAGGCGCGCGCGTACGCTGGAGCCATGAAGGAAATCACCCACGAACCTGACGCCAAGCGCTACGTGCTGCGCATCGACGGCGCCGTGGTCGCGGTCGCCGACTACAACATCAACGGCAACCAGATCTCGTTTCACCACACCTTCACCAATCCGCAGTTTCGCAGCAGAGGCTACGCTGCAGAGGTCGTCGAGTTCGCCATCGACGACGTCGAGAAGAACACGACCTACCGAGTCATTCCGATGTGCTGGTACGTAGCGGACTGGTTCGAGGAGCACCAGGAGCGCGAAGCCCTTCTCAGCCGCGCCTAGGCTCGGTGCATGCGCACATTCCGTAGCTTCTTCAGCGGCGTCGGCCTGCTGCTCCAGGGCTTTCGCACCTACTCGACCTCCCCACGGCTGATGGGTCTCGGGGTTCTGCCGGCCCTCATCGTCGGCATCGTCTACACCGTGGGCATCGTGCTTCTCGCGATCAACCTCGACGCGATAGTCACCCTGGTGACTCCTTTCGCCCGCGGTTGGGAGCTGGAGCCGCTCGTTCGCATCGCGGCAGGGGTGGCTCTCGTTGCCCTTGTGGTGATCCTGCTCGTCTACACCTATGCGGCAATCACGCTCGCGGTCGGCGACCTCTTCTACGAGCGCATCTGGCACTCCGTCGAGCGCTCGCTCGGCGACGCCCCGGCGGAGCTGAAGGAGACGTTCTGGGCGAGTGCGGGGCGTGGGATCGGCAACGGCATCCGACTTCTCTCGATCACGGTGCTCGTCAGCCTCGTGCTCTTCGCCTGCGGCTTCATTCCCGTGGTCGGTCAGACTCTCGTACCCGTGCTCGGCGCTTTCTTCGGCGGCTGGTTTCTCGCCCTGGAGCTGACCGGATACGCCTTCGACGCCCGCGGCCTGCGGTTGCGCGATCGCCGCAGCGCCCTGGGCATCAACCGCGCGCGGACGCTCGGCTTCGGCGTTGCCTGCTACCTGCTGTTCCTCGTGCCGTTTCTCGCGGTCGTCGTCATGCCTGCCGCCGTCGCCGGCGCGACGCTGCTGGCACGCCGGGGCCTGGCAGACGCGGCGCTACAGCGCTCCGGCGCGAACGAGCGCTAGCGCTTCTTCAGCTCTTCCTTGGCGGCCTTGTCGAACTTGACGCGCTGCGCGTCATCGCGAACCGCCGCCTGGCGGGCACGCTCCTCTACGAGCCACGATGGCTTCTGCTCGAGCAGCTCCTTGATCTCTGCGGTCGTCATCGAGTCGCTGGCGCCGCTGCGTGCGAGCCCGCTCGCAGAGATGCCGAGCTTCTGCGCGACCACCGCACGTGGATGCGGCCCGGTGCGACGCAGCTCGGCGAGCCACTCCGGTGGGTTGGCCTGCAGTTCGAGGAACTCCGTGCGCGTCACATCGCCCTCTTGGAACGACTCGGGCGTTGCGGGAAGGAAGATCCCGAGCTTCTTGGCCGCGGTCACGGGCTTCATGGTCTGGTCTGGCACCCTCCAAGGGTAGCCTGAGCGCGTGCCAGAAACCCTCGTACTCGCTTTCGTGCCCGGTGTGACGCCGGCAAAGTGGGTCGGGGTGTGGAAGGAACGGATGCCGCGGGTGCCGATCGAGGTGCGGCCGTGCTCCGGGCAGGAGGCCCTCCACCAGGTGCTCAGCGGTGAGGTCACCGTCGCACTGCTTCGGGAGCCCTTCAACCGTGCGGGCTTGAGCGCGATTCCCCTCTATGAGGAGCGGGCCGTGGTGGTGGCGCCGAAAGACCATCCGATCGCCGCCTTCGACGAGCTGTCGCGGGCCGAGCTGAGCGACGAGACGGTGCTTGACGGCGACCCGCGTGACGCGGTCGAGCTCGTGGCTGCCAACGTCGGCGTGGCGATCATGCCGCAGTCGGTCGCGCGACTGCACAGCCGCAGAGACGTGGTGGCGCGCCTGCTGCGCAACGAGCCGACCACGCGCATCTCCCTTGTCTGGCTCGAGCACGCCACAACCGAGCTGGTCGAGGAGTTCATCGGCATCGTGCGCGGCCGCACGGCGAACAGCTCACGCGGTGCGATTGCCCCACCCGTCGCCAAGCCTGCTCCGAAGAAGACTCAGAACCGCCCCGCGAAACCCCGCCGGCGGTGACTCGGGAGGTCTAGCGTGGTCACCATGACAGTGTCGTCGATCGAGGCCGCAACCTCTGCCCGCAAGACCGTCGGCGTGCTGCGTGGCGCAGCCGCCCTGCTCGTGCTCGCCGCCATCATCACCCAGATCGCCGACCAGCTCGGTGCCGGGGTTTTCGTGGCGAGCGAGTACTTCTCGTACTTCACCATTCAGTCGAGCATGATGAATGTCGTCGTGCTGGGAGCGGGCGCCGTGCTCGCCTTCCGCGTGAAGCGCGACACCGTGCTGTACACGGGAGTGCGGATGGCCACGGTCACCTACGCGGTGGTGACGGGCGCCGTATACAACCTGCTGCTGCGCGGCCTGCCGCCGACCGGATACGTGGGTGTGCAGTGGCCCAACGAGGTCGAGCACGTGTGGATCCCGCTCTTCATCCTCTTCGACTGGCTGTTCTCGACCGGTCGCGCGAAGCTGGCCTGGAAGTGGGTCTGGGCGGCGATCGCCTACCCCCTGGCCTGGTGCGCCTACACGCTCATCCACGGCGCGGTGAGCGGGTTCTACCCCTACCCCTTCATCGACCCGACCGGATCCGGCGGCTGGCCGAGCGTGTTCGGCTACATCCTCGGAATCGCGGCCTTCATCATCGGCCTCGCCTTTCTCGCCGTTTTCTACTCCCGCTGGAGCGGTCGGCAGCGCGACGAGTAGCGGCTAGGCCGGAAGCACCGCTTCGATCGCGCTGACGACCGCCGGGTCGTCCGGTTTCGTTGTCGGACGGAATCGGCCCACAACCTCGCCGCCGGGGGCGACGAGGAACTTCTCGAAGTTCCATTTGACGCGGCCGGCCTTGCCGTCCGCGTCTTTCTGCTCACGAAGCGCGGCGTAGATCGGGTGCGTGTTCTTGCCGTTCACCTTGATCTTGCCGAACACGGGGAAGGTCACGCCGTAGGTGGCGCTGCAGAAATCGGCGATCTGCTCGTTGGTTCCCGGCTCCTGGCCGGCGAACTGGTTGCAGGGGAAGCCCACAACCTGAAAGCCCCGGGGTCCGTACTCCTTCTGCAGCTGCTCCAGCTGCTCGTACTGAGGAGTGAGGCCGCACCTCGAGGCGACATTGACGACGAGGAGTGCCTTGTCGCGCAGATCATCGAGGCTGGTTTCCTCTCCCGAGACGGTGATCACGGTGGCGTCATACGGAAGGCTGCTCATTCTCTCCAGTGTAGTTTGTGAGCATGGCCGCAGAGGAGACACCCGCCCCCGCCCGACGTCGCTTTGCCCGCTCAGGACCGACCGCACTGATCGCGTCGGCGATCCTGGTGCTCTGGGTGATTCTGCTTGTCTGGCTCGCGATTCTGGCCATCGGCAACGACGTGGCCGGGGTTATCGCCTACATCATGTTCTTCGCGTCGTGGGTCGTCATCCCGCTGCTGGTGATCGTCATTGTGGCCTTCGCCATCATCGCCCTGCTCTTCAACCCCGTGCCCGGCAAGATCATGGGCGCGTTCGCCATCGTGCTGCCGATTGCCGCGGCCGTGGTGTTCTGGAACTCGATCGGCGGCTTCAGCGAGCAGTTTCTCTAGACGTCGAGCTCGCGCTTCTGCGCCGCGGAGCGTGCAGCCGTGAGCCGCCGTTCGCGCATGGCGAGAAAGAGCGGAAAGCCGAAGGCGAAGGCAGTGACCCCGGAAACGACGAGGTAGAGCCAGGCGAATCTCATGCCGACACGGCGGGCCTCGACAACGACAAGGATGCTTCCTGCCACGGCCACCACCAGCAGATCGACCGTCAACGAGGTCACCGCAGCGCCGCTGCCCACCCAGTCCGCGAAGAAGTTGCGAGCCTGCACCACGCTGAGGGCGTTGAACACGGTGCTGAGCACGAGGCCGGCAATCGCGAGAGCGAGCCAGATGAGCGCGAGCGGAGTCCAGTGCTTCGTCATCTGCCCATTCTGCTCCTACGGCTGCTGCAACTCCCGTTGCACCTGCAGCGCGAGATCCCGCAGCAGCTCGCTCTCTGCGAGGCTCCACGTGCGCGGCTGCGCGGAGAACACGCTGAGAACGCCCACTCTCTCGCCATAGCCCGACTCGATCGCGTAGCCGGCGTAGAACCGCAGCCCGAAGTGGTCGATGTCGGTTGGCTCCAGATCGAGGTCTTCGACGGCGTAGACACCCGTCGAGCGCAGGGCGATCGTCGCGCATGAGCCCTGGCGAGGAATCTCGTCGTGGTTCCAGCCCACCTGGGCTTTGGTCCAGTGCCGGTCGTGGTCGACGAAGGTGATGGCCGAGGCGGTGCCGAAGAGCTGGCTGGCTAGCCGGGCGATGCGGTCGAAGCGCTCCTCTGGCTCTGTGCCGACGATGCCGAGCGCGTCGAGAGCGGCTTGGCGAACGTCTTCGTTGTCTGCGAAGTCGATGAGCTCGTGTCGTGGCTCCTCGGTGAGCAGCTGAGCCATCGGGGTCACGATGAGCGCGGCCCACTGCTGATAGGTCACGGCGCTGCGAAAGCGAATGTCGTCAGACATCGACAGCGGGGAGAACGGCACGAAGGTGATGCGCGGGTAGTGCGCAACGATGCGGCGCGTCTCACGGTTGAGCGCGGCCGAGTGCTGGTCCGCGATCCAGGTCGGCACGGTTGTCAGCGCGTCCATGGCGCGGATCGGGGGAACCGCCACCACCAGCACCCTGGTGCTCAGCGGCACATGCTCTGTCACGTGGCGCAGCAGTTCGCGGATCGCCCGGCGCCAGATCTTCACCGGCGTCAGCAGCAGCGCGTTGTTGACGCCGATGGTGAGGAGGATCGCGTCGTAGCGCCAGAGGTTGCGCTGCTGCAGCAGCGCCAGCGAGCCCTGAATGGTGACCTCAGGGTCGGCGACGACGTCGATGTCCGCTCCCCGGCCGGTGATCGCCGAGAGCTGGCGGGCGAGCTGGCCGGGAAGGGCAAGGTCGTTGCTCAAGACGCCGTAGCCCACGGCCGGCCCGGAGCCGAAGAGCAGCACCCGGTCGGGATCGTTTCCCGGGGCGTGCACGTGCGGGGCGTCGATCGGCTGCGGCAGCTGACGAAGGCGGTGGTCGAGGCGAAAGTGGAAGAGGCGCATGATCGGGCGGATCAGCGGGTACACAATTCGCTGCAGCATGACCTCCCCTTTCTTCCCGGCTCATTCTGTTGCATAGACCGTCTAGGCAACGGTATTGGCGGAGCCCCAGAATGGGTGCATGCACATGGAGACCTTCGCAAACGGAACCATCTCTGGGCAGGGCGAGACCGTGGAGGGGAAGAAGAGCGGACCGTGGACGTTCTTCTACCGCAGTGGCGCGGTCAAGGGCGAGGGCTCCTTCACCGCGGGCCTGATGGACGGCGACTGGGTGTGGCACCGCGAAGACGGCTCACTGATGCGCAGCGGGCGTTTCGAACTCGGCGAGCAGCGCGGCGAGTGGACCACCTACGACCGTAGCGGAGCACCGCACAAGACGACGCAGTTCGGCTAGGTACCATAAGGGGTGACTGATGCGCCCCTCGACCTCGGCCTGCTTCTCGACATCGACGGCCCGATCGCCAGCCCG
>JBIIAR010000077.1:0-8913 GCA_044239765.1 Microbacteriaceae bacterium | reverse complement strand
TAGCCGATGGTGTTGGGTCCGCTGGTCACAGCGTCGACAACGCCGGAGGTGCCCTGGGCGCCCTCACCGGTGGCGTAGGGGAAGGGGTCGGCCGGGGCGGCGTCCCAGACCTCGGGAGCAACCTTGTTCAGGTAGTCCGCGAAGTTCTTCGTGGTACCCGAGTCGTCGGAGCGGTGCACGGCGGTGATGTTCGCGGCGGGAAGCTCGGCGTCCTCGTTGAGGGCGACGATGGCCGGGTCGTTCCACGTGGTGATGGTGCCCTTGAAGATGCCGGCGAGGGTCGCGGCGTCGAGGTTGAGCTCGTCAACACCCTCCACGTTGAAGATCACGGCGATGGGGGAGATGTAGACGGGAACCTCGATGAACGAGTTGTCGACGCAGCCAGCGAAGCCGCCCTCGATCTCCTCGTCCTTGAGCGAGGAGTCCGTGCCGGCGAACGAGACGCCGCCCGCGATGAATGCCTCGCGGCCCGCGCCGGAGCCGGCGGGGTCGTAGGTGATGGTGACGCCGGTGTTGGCGGTCTGGAACGCGGCAATCCACGCTTCCTGCGCCGAGCCCTGCGACGATGCGCCAGAGCCGTCGATGGTGCCGGCGAGGGTGCTGGTGCTGTCGCCGTCGGCCGGAGCCTCTTCGTTTGCTGCGCAGGACGACAGGACGATGCTGCCGACGATTGCCAGGGCGGCGATGCTGCCGAGGCGCATGAACTTGTTGTTCACTGGTTTCCCTTCGGGAATGTGGTTTCAGGATGCGGGCCGGTGCGACCCAAGGAATGAAGCTATGTCGTGTGGTTAACCACGTTCGCTCCCGTTGGTGAACGGGAGGTAAACGACCAGCGAAGTGTGCGCGTGCAGCCCCGCGTTTACGCGGATGCTGCCCCGTGCGTCTCGATGGCGACGATGCCACCGGTGGGGTTCTCAACCGAGAGGTGCAGCACTGTGTACTCGGCCGTCGAGAGCATCGCGGCGTTGCGCAGCGCGGGCTGCGAGGTCGCGCCGGTGAGACGTGCGACCTCGGCGATGATCTCTGGCAGCACCGGGCCGTGGCTGCAGAGCACGGCCGTCTTCTTGCTGGCGAGGCGCTTAAGCAGGATGGAGCCGACATCCGCCTGTCCGAACTCGTGGGCGTCCTGGCTGATGGCCGTCGTGGCGGTGACGTGCCGTTTGACGAGCTGGGCGAGCGGCTCGATCGTGGCGAGGCAGCGGGCTGCCGTGCTGCTGATCAGCTTGCGGGGGCCGTAGGCGGCGATACCGGGGGCGATGCTCGCGGCCTGGTCGTGCCCGCGCTGCATGAGCGGGCGGGTGGCGTCGGGGCCGTCCCAGGTCTCGGGTGGCACCGCCTTGCCGTGCCGCAGCGCGATGATCGCGAAGGTGCGGGCATTGCGGCTGGCCAGGCGCTCCTCGAAGCGCTCGAGCACGGCGATGTCGTGCGCATAGCTCAGGCTGGCGCGCGCCTTCTTCGGCGAGACCCAGGCGAGGGATGCGACCTCGTCATTGGCCACGAACGTCGAGTTGGCGATCGCCTCGTCACTGACCTCCGCCGCCCAGTAGTACACGACCTTGTCGCGTCCGTTGGGCAGCTGGTAGTCGACCGTGCCGAGCGGTGCGCCGAGGGTGATGGCGAGGCCGGTCTCTTCGGCGATCTCGCGCACCGCGGTCTGCGGCAGCGCCTCGCCCGGGTCGACCTTGCCCTTGGGCAGCGAGACATCGGCGCGGTCGCCGCGGTAGATGACGAGCACGCGCAGCTTGCCGTCGACCAGGCGCCAGCAGAGCGCGCCGGCGGCGAGCACCGGCGCGGGTACCGTCACCGTGCTGCTCCGGATCGTTTGCGTGTGGTGATGCGCTTCATGAGAACAGTCTGCAGGTCGTCGAGCAGCACGCCGTCCGCGTTGCGGCTCGCGCGGGTCCACTCGCCGCTCTCGTCGAGTGACCACGACGTGGTGGTCTCGGCCATGGCGAGGTCGAAGATGTCGTCGATCTCTTTGAGGTGAGCGGGCACGACGAGCCGCACGAGCGCCTCGACGCGACGGTCGAGGTTGCGGTGCATCATGTCGGCGCTGCCGATGAAGTACTGCGGGTCGCCGTTGTTGTGGAAGGCGAAGACGCGCGCGTGCTCGAGGTAGCGGCCGAGGATCGACCGCACGCGGATGTTCTCGCTGAGCCCTGGCACGCCCGGCTTGATCGCGCAGATGCCGCGCACCACCAGGTCGACCTTCACGCCCGCCATGCTCGCGCGGTAGAGCGCGTCGATGATCGCCTCGTCGACGATCGAGTTCACCTTGATGCGGATTCCGCTGGGCAGCCCCGCCTTCGCGTTCTCCGTCTCGGCGTCGATGCGCTTGAGCAGGCCCTTGCGCAGGTGCAGGGGAGCAACCAGCAGGCGCTTGAACTTCTTCTCGATGGCGTAGCCCGACAGCTCGTTGAAGAGGCGGGTGAGGTCTTTGCCGACCACGGGATCCGCGGTGAGAAGGCCGAGGTCCTCATAGATGCGGCTGGTCTTCGGGTTGTAGTTGCCGGTTCCGATGTGGCTGTAGTGCTTGAGCACGCCGCGCTCCTGGCGAATGACCAGGGCGAGCTTGCAGTGCGTCTTGAGGCCAACGAGGCCGTAGACGACGTGCACGCCGGCTTTCTCGAGCTTGCGCGCCCACGAGATGTTGGCGGTCTCGTCGAAGCGCGCTTTGATCTCGACGAGGGCGAGCACTGCCTTGCCCGCCTGCGCCGCGGCGATGAGCGCCTCGACGATGGGGCTGTCGCCGCTCGTGCGGTAGAGGGTCTGCTTGATGGCGAGCACGTGGGGGTCTGCGGCCGCCTGCTCGAGAAAGGTCTGCACGCTCGTCGAGAACGACTCGTAGGGGTGGTGCAGCAGAACGTCCTGCCGGGCGATGGAGGCAAAGATGTTCGGCGTTGCGTTCGGCTCGCTCGGCAGCAGCTGGACGGCCGTGGTCGGCACGCGCTTCGGGTACTTGAGCGAGGGGCGCTCGATGCGCATCAGCTGGAACAGGCCACCGAGGTCGAGGGGCGCCGGAAGGCGGTAGACCTCCTGCTCGGTGATGTCGAGCTCGCGCACGAGAAGGCCGAGGGTGAGCTCGTCCATGTCGTCGGTGATCTCGAGGCGGATCGGCGGACCGAAGCGACGGCTCAGCAGCTGCTTCTCGAGGGCCTGGATGAGGTTCTCGGTCTCGTCTTCGTCGACCTCGACATCCTCGTTGCGGGTGACACGAAACTCGTGGTGCTCGAGGATCTCCATGCCGGGAAACAGCTCGCCGAGGTGGTTGCTGATGAGGTCTTCGA
Organism: Microbacteriaceae bacterium; assembly: GCA_044239765.1. Taxonomy (GTDB): domain Bacteria; phylum Actinomycetota; class Actinomycetes; order Actinomycetales; family Microbacteriaceae; genus Conyzicola. Next base: position 5,626 of record JBIIAR010000077.1, on the reverse strand, counting down.
TCGGGATGAAGCGCAGGCGGCCCGAGCCGTCATCCGGCAGCTGCACGAATCGGGGCAGCACCGTCGGCACCTTGAGCCGCGCGAACTCGACCTTGTCGGTCTTCGGGTTGCGCACGCGAATGGAGAGGTTGAGCGACAGGCCGGAGATATAGGGGAAGGGATGCGCGGGGTCGACCGCGAGCGGCATGAGCACCGGAAAGATCTGGTCGCTGAAGATCTCGTCGACCTTGATGCGGTCGCTCTCCTCCAGGTCGTTCCACGTCTCGATGTGGATGCCCGCCTCGTCGAGGGCAGGCTTCACCAGCTCCTTGAAGGCGAGCGAGTGGCGCGCCTGCAGCTCGTGGGCCTTGGCGCTGACCGCCGCGAGCACCTCGGCCGGCGGGGTGCCGATGTTCGTGGGAACGGCGAGCCCGGTGGCGATGCGGCGCTTGAGCCCGGCAACGCGCACCATGAAGAACTCGTCGAGGTTGCTCGAGAAGATGGCGAGAAAGTTCGCACGCTCGAGCAGCGGAAGGTCAGGGTCCTCGGCGAGCTCGAGCACCCGCTGGTTGAAGGCGAGCCAGCTGAGCTCGCGGTCGAGGTAGCGGCCCTCGGGCAGGGTCCCGTCGTCGACGCTCGACGACTCGTCGAGGTCGTACTCGTCGAGGGAGTCGGTCACGTCGATCTCTGCTGCGGCCGGGGTGTCGCTGTCCATGCGCTTATCCTGCCACCCGCAGTTGAACCGTAGGTGTACGGGTTGCCGGGCTAGACCACGGCAGAGGGCAGGCGCTCGGCGTCGTCCTCATAGACGTTGAAGCGGTAGCCGACGTTGCGCACGGTGCCGATGAGCGACTCGAGGTCACCGAGCTTGGCCCGAAGGCGGCGCACGTGCACGTCGACGGTGCGCGTGCCACCGAAGTAGTCGTAGCCCCAGACCTCGCTGAGCAGCTGCTCGCGGGTGAAGACGCGGGAGGGGTGGGTGGCGAGGAACCGCAGCAGCTCGAACTCCTTGAAGGTGAGGTCGAGTGGGCGGCCGTGCACCTTCGCGCTGTACGAGGCCTCGTCGATGACCACACCCGACGCCTGGATCTTCGATGACGACTGGTTCTGTGCCTGACGCCCGATGGCAAGACGGATGCGGGCATCGCACTCCGCCGGACCAGCACCCTCGAGAATCACATCGTCGACACCCCAGTCGGCCGAGACCGCGGTGAGGCCGCCCTCGGTGAGGATCAGCACGAGCGGAACGGTCACGCCGGTGGTGGTCAGGATCTTGCAGAGCGACTTGGCGCTGGCGAGGTCGAAGCGGGCGTCGATGAGGATGAGATCGCTCGTGGGCGCGGTGATTAGCGATGCAGGTTCCGCTGGAATCTGTCGCGTTTTGTGGCTGAGAAGCCCCAATGCGGGCAGTACTTCAGTGTCGCCCGCAGAGGTCAGGATGAGCAGCTGCGCCAACGGGTCCTCCAAAGTGCCTACACACAGTCTATAAGCGCCTTAAGATTGGCAGGTGCCCCTGAAAATCGCGAGCGTTCTTCCGGTCTGGATCCTCGTGCTTGCCGCGACTATCACCGTAGCGCTGGTGAAGCCTGGCTTCGAGTTCTTCACCTGGCTGTCGATCGTGCTCGCCGCGTCCATCGTTCTCACCTTCTGCGTGCAGCTGGCGATCCGCCGCAAGGAGGGCTTCAACGGCCGGCTCAGCCTCAGCACGGGTGGAGCGTTTCTCATCGTCGCGGTCGCGGCGCTGATCCTGTGGCTGGTGCGCTGACTCACCAGAAGCGAAGCGATTAGGATTTAGCTATGTCCCTTCTCGCGCTTGAGCTCTTCTTCGTCGGACTGCTGGTGCTTGCGAGCCTGGCAATCGGCTTCATCTCTGTCGTCGTGGTCTACAACCTCTTCCGAGGACAGCGCTAACCACTCGTGATCGAACTCGACGGCAGCGTTCCCTCTGAGCTCGCTCCGCTCTCCTGGCTCATCGGGCTGTGGGAGGGAACCGGGGTCGTGCACTACGCCATCGGCGACGACGTGCGCGAGGTCTCGTTCGGGCAGCGCCTCACCTTCACCCACGACGGCCTGCCCTACCTCAACTACGCGTCGTACACGTGGCTGCTCGATGACGACAAGACGCCCCACGTCTCTGAGACCGGCTACTGGCGACTGAGCCGCCCTGCTGATCCCGGGGATGTCGGCCCCGGCATGCTCCCCGGCGTCGGACCGCGCCCTTTCACCACCGCGGAGCAGGTCGAGACACTGCGCAACGCGAACGACGCCTTCGACATCGAGGTCAACCTCGTGCACCCGAGCGGCGTCACCGAGCTCTACCTCGGCCAGGTCAAGGGCCCGCGCATCGACCTCGCGACCGACGCCGTCGTACGCACGGCCGCCGCCAAGGAGTACAGCGCCGCGACCCGCATCTACGGTCTCGTCGAGAATCGCCTTCTCTGGGCCTGGGACATCGCCGCCCTCGGTCAGGACCTGCGCACCCACAGCTCAGGGAGTCTGGATCGTGTCGAATAACTTTGAAGCCCTGCCCGGTGCCGTCGGCTCCCCGCCGCAGCACTATGGCAACCCGCTCGGTGAGCAGAAGGCGCTCGCTGCCGGTCAGGCAGTCGTGTCGCTGGCTGACCGCGGCGTCATCACGATCAGCGGCGCCGACCGCCTCAGCTGGCTCGACTCGCTGACGTCGCAGGCCGTCAAGGGACTGCGGCCGGGTGAGAGCACGGAAACCCTGCAGCTCGACCCGACCGGTCGTGTGGAGTTCGCGATCCGTCTCGTTGACGACGGGCAGACCGCGTGGCTTCTCGTCGACGGGTCAGAGACTGCCGCACTGCTCGCGTGGCTCACCAGAATGCGATTCATGCTGCAGGTCGAGATCACCGACGTCAGCGATCGCTACACCACGATCGGCTCGCTCGGGCTGCCCGTCACCAACGCCGTTGTCGTGTGGAACGACCCGTGGAACGCGGTGCAGCGTGGCGGTCACCAGTACTCCGGCCGGGCCGACTACGACTGGAACTACTCGGAGTCGCTCGTGCCCTCGGGGGTCGAGCTTGTCGAGACCGCGACCCAGCCCGTCGCCGGCACGATCGCCCTCGAGGCGCTGCGCATCGCCGCATGGCGTCCGCGGCTCGCGACCGAGGTCGACGAGCGCTCGATTCCGCACGAGCTCGACTGGCTGCGCAGCGCAGTGCACCTGTCGAAGGGCTGCTACCGCGGGCAAGAGACCGTCGCCAAGGTGCACAACCTCGGCCACCCGCCCCGCCGGCTCGTCATGCTGCACCTCGACGGTGCGACGCCGCAGCCCGGAACCCCGGTGATGCTGGCGGATGCGGAGGTCGGCCGGATCACATCCGCCGCCATGCACTACGAGCTCGGCCCCATCGCGCTCGCGGTGGTGAAGCGCTCCGTCGACCCCGCCGCGGACCTCGTGGTGACCGTGGACGGCGAGGCCATCGCCGCCGCACAAGAGGTCATCGTGCCGACGGATGCGGGCGCAGAGGCCAACGTTCCCCGCCTTCCGCGTCTCGGCGCCGTCACGCGATGAGCCGGCTGTCGACGTCGCTGTCGCGACTCGTCGACTCCCTCCTTCCGATCACGCAGATCGTCGCCGCCGCCACGGGCGCCTACGCGATTGCCTACTTCGGCCTCGGTCACACGACCCCGCTGCTGGCTGCGACGGTGACCATCTCGGCGCTCGGCTTCGTGCGCGACGCCCGTCCGGTGCGGGTGCTCGAGTCGGCGATCGGCATCATCGTCGGCATCGTGGTGAGCGAGCTTCTCTTTCTGCTAGTCGGGCGTGGGGTCTGGCAGGTTGCCGTCGTGCTCGCGATCACCCTGCTCGCTGCGCGCCTGCTCTCGTCGAGCAACGCCTTCGCGGTGGCGGCCGGAGTGCAGGCGATGATCGTGCTGATCCTTCCGGTGCCCGAGGGCGGTCCGTTTCAGCGCAGCATCGACGGGCTGATCGGTGGTGCGGTCGCCCTACTCGTCACCGCGCTCATCCCGCGGGATCCGCGACGCCTCGCCCGGCGGGACGCACGTCGAGTGTTCTCCGTCTTCACCGAGTCGCTGACCGCCCTCGCCACCGCGCTGCAGCAGGCGGATGAGCCCGCCGCCGAGCGCGCCCTCGAACGTCTGCGCACCACCCAGCCCGTCATCGACGCGTGGGGCGACTCGCTCGACTCCGCCCGCGCGATCGCCCGCATCTCGCCCTTCCAGCGCCGACACGCCCCCGAGCTCGAGGCGCAGGCCCGGGTGCTGCGCGGCATGGACCTCGCGACCCGCAACCTGCGGGTCATCGCGCGGCGCATCGACTTTCTCGTGCGCGACGGGGTGCCGCGGCCGGCGCTCGCGTCGCTGCTCTCGACGACCGCGACCTCCGCGACGCTTCTCGGACAGTCGCTCGACGACCCGCTGCTCGCCGACACCGCCCGCGTCGGACTGAGCGGCATCGCCGCGCACCTGCACCCGCGCACGGTCGTCGGGGATGCCCAGGTCACCGACTCGATCGTCGTGCTCATGCTGCGGCCGCTGCTCGTCGACCTGCTCACCGCCTCCGGCCTCGACGACGAGAAGGCGCGGGCGCTGCTGCCCGAGGTCTAGGTCCAGCGGAAGCCGTCGGGGGCGACGGCGGCCCAGTCGACCGTTAGCTCGCCGAGCTTCCAGCGGGACTGCGGGCGGTGCACGGGCCAGCCGTCGGCCTTCATTGCCTTGGCCACCGCGATCCACCGCTGCGACGGCCCGAAGGCGCCCAGCCCTGAGTTGTACTGCCAGTGGCGGTCGAGGGCCTCGACAAAGTCGTGCACCCGCTCGCCCGCGACATTGCGGTGGATCAGCGCCTTGGGCAGGCGCTCGGCGACGATGCTCGGGCGTTCCAGCTCGGCGAGCCGCAGGCTCACCGTCAGCGATTGCGGGCCGTCACTCGTGATGGCGACCCAGGAGCACACGCGGCCGATCTCGTTGCAGGTTCCCTCGACGAGGGTGCCGGCGGGCTGCAGCCGAGCGCACATCCGTTTCCAGTTGTCGAGAACCTCGGATTCGTCGTACTGACGAAGCACGTTCAGTGCCCGAATCACCGTCGGTGATCGCCCGGGGATCTCGAATCCGCCGAGCCGAAAGCTCACTCCCGGCTTCGCTCGCTCGCTCGCCAGTCGCACCCGATCGGGGTCGATCTCGATGCCGACCACCTCGACGTCTGGCCGGATGGCTGCAAGCCGGTCGTAGAGCTCGAGGCTGGTGGTGGCGCTCGCTCCGTAGCCGAGGTCGACGACGAGCGGGTCGGCGGCGCTGCGCAGGCTGGGCAGGGTGGCGATCCAGCGGTCGACGCGGCGCAGGCGGTTGGTGCCTGTCGTGCCTCGTGTGACGCGTCCTTCGACCATGCACCCATTCTCTCGTTGCTGAGTCGGACTCTCGCGCTCGCCGGGATCGCAGCGAGAGTCCGATTCAGCAGCGTTGCGAGGGGGTTTCGGCGTGATGAGCCGTTTGCACGTGCCTCCTTGCGCCGAAACCGGCTCGCGTGTACATTCAACTAATTAGTTGAATGAGAACGGATGAGATGCCCACCGACCAGCTGAGCCGCACCTTCGCGGCCCTCGCCGACCCCACGCGGCGCGCCATGCTCGCGCGCCTGTCGCAGGGCGAGGCAACGGTCGGG
>JBIIAR010000076.1:0-8927 GCA_044239765.1 Microbacteriaceae bacterium | reverse complement strand
TCATCCGCTCCCTGCTGCCGGCGCTCGACGACCTGTCGCGCGCCGAGAAGCACGGCGACCTCGAGGGCAGCCCCCTCGAGATCGTGGCGGTCAAGCTGCGCGGCAGCCTCGAGAAGTACGGCCTTCGCTCGGTCGGCGAGGTCGGCGAGCCCTTCGACCCGAACTTTCACGAGGCGGTTGTTCAACTGCCCTCGCCGGAGGTCACGGTTCAGACGGTCGCCGATGTCATCGACCCCGGGTACGCGCTCGGTGAGCGCCTCATCCGCGCTGCCAAGGTCGCTGTCTCTGTGCCCGAAAGCTAGCGAGCATGGCAAGCCAGGACTGGTTCGACAAGGACTTCTACAAGGTGCTCGGGGTGTCGAAAGACGTCTCAGAGGCTGATCTCAAGAAGACCTACCGCAAGCTCGCACGGCAGTTTCACCCGGACTCCAACCCGGGTGACCCTGCCGCCGAGGCGCGCTTCAAGGAGATCAGCGAGGCCAACTCGGTGCTCAGTGATCCGGAGCAGCGCCGCGAGTACGACCAGGTTCGCGCGATGGGCGGTGGCGCCCGCTTCACCCAGGGCGGTCGCCCCGGCCAGCCCGGCGGCTTCGAGGATGTCTTCGGGGGAATGTTCGGCAACGGCAGCCCCGGTCAGCGGCAGCGCAACGCCGGCTTTGAAGATATCTTCAGTGGCATGTTCGGGCAGTCGAGCGGTGGCTTCGGCGGGTTCGGCGGCCCCTCCAAGGGCCGTGACCTTGTCACCGGCGTGACCCTCGACTTCGTCACCGCCATTCAGGGCGACACAGTCAAGCTCGAGCAGGCCAACGGTCGCGTGATCACCGTCAAGATTCCCCAGGGCGTGAGCGACGGACAGAAGATCAAGCTCAAGGGCAAGGGAGAGCCGAGTCAGGACGGCGGACAGCCGGGCGACCTCGTTCTCACCGTCACGGTGCGCAAGCACCCGGTCTTCGAGCGCGATGGCCTCAACCTGCGCGTCGATGTTCCGGTGACCTTCGTCGAGGCAACTCTCGGCGCGACCATCGAGGTGCCGACCCTCGGCGGCGAGCCGGTCAAGCTGCGCGTCGCACCGGGCACGCCGAGCGGCCGTGTGCTGCGCGTGAAAGGCCGCGGCGTCACCGCGCCGAAGGGCGTCGGCGACCTGCTCGCCACCGTGCAGGTGGCGGTGCCGAGTCACCTGCCGGCCGATGCAGAGGCATCGCTCAAGGCCTTCGCCAAGGCGATGCCCGACGAGAACCCCCGCGACGAGCTGCTGGCCAAGGCACGAGGCTGACGTGGACGAGAACTCGCCGGTCTTCGCTATCGCCGTCGCCGCAGAGCTCGCCGGCATGCACCCGCAGACGCTCCGCCAGTACGACCGGCTCGGTCTGGTGAGCCCGACGCGCACGGCGGGCAAGTCGCGCCGGTACTCCATGCGCAACGTGGCACAGCTGCGCGAGATCGCGGCGCTGAGCGCCGAGGGGGTGAGCCTGGAGGGCATCCGTCGGGTTCTCGACCTGGAGGATCAGGTCTCGGCTCTCGCGAGCCGCGTTCGGCAGCTGGAGTCGGCGCTCGCCGACGAGCTTCTCAACCGCCCGGGCCGCCGGGTCTTCGCCGCCGGCTCGGAGGGCGACGTCATCTCGCTGCGCGCCGGAACCCGAAGCCGTCGACCGAAGGAGATCGAAGTCTGGCGGCCACCGCTTGGCTGACTTCGACTTCGCCAGGCTGCGCCGCTGGCCGGATGTCGAGGCCGACAACCTCTTCGCCTACGATGCGACGGACCGCCTCATTCTCGACCTCGCCGCCCCGCTGCTGCCTGGCTCGAACCTCGCGATCATCGGCGACAACTACGGAGCTCTGACCGTCGGCGCCGGGGTACCGTCGCGCGTTCACCAGGACGCGCTGCTCGGCGAGCTGGCTCTGCGGGCGAACGCCGAGGGCGCGAGCTACACGAACCACGAGCTCGGCCGCGAGCTGCTCGACGGTGCGACCCTCGTGCTCATGCAGCTGCCCCGCAGCCTTGCGGAGCTCGAGCAGCAGCTCGACGCGATCGCCCGCTACGCCGACCCGTCGGTCGTCGTCATCGCCGGTGGGCGCATCAAGCACCTCACCCCCGCGATCAACTCCCTCATGCTGCGCTTCTTCGCTGAGCTCGACGTCTCACTCGCCCAGCAGAAGTCCCGCGCGTTCACGCTGCGCTCACCGCTGCCCGTCGGCGAGCCGGAGTACCCGAAGACCGAGGCGCACGGCGGTCTCACCGTCGCCGCGCACGGCGGCGTCTTCGCCGGCACCACGATCGACATCGGCACGCGACTGCTGCTGACGACGCTGCCCAAGATCACGATCGACGCCGGCACTGCAATCGACCTCGGGTGCGGCAGTGGGGTGCTCGCGGTGTCCATCGCGCGGTTGAAGCCGACCATGCGGGTGATTGCGAGCGATCAGTCGGCGGCGGCTGTCGCATCCGCCCGGTTGACGGCTGAGCTGAACGGCGTGGGCGATCGCGTCGAGGTCGTGCGTGACGACGGCCTGCAGCTGCAGTCCGATGGCTCAGCCGACCTCGTGCTGCTCAACCCGCCCTTTCACAGCGGGGCGACCGTGCACACCGGGCTCGCTCTGCGCATGTTCGACGAGGCCGCGCGGGTGCTGCGCCCGGGCGGTCAGCTCTGGACCGTCTTCAACACCCACCTCGGCTACCGCCAGGCGCTCGCGCGCAGCGTCGGCCCAACCGAGCTCGTCACCCACAACGCCAAGTTCACCGTGACGGTCTCGACGCGCGCCTAGCTACTCTGCGGCTGCGCGTGCGGCCGCTGCCTCGTCGGGTCGGCCGAGCTTTTCGAGCAGATCTCCGAGCTCGATCGAGGCGAGCGAGACGAGGTTCGGCACTCCCTCTGCGCGGTTGATGGCACTGCGGTAGAGCGCCACCGCCTCGTCGCTGCGATCCGCCTCGACGAGCAGGCGGGCGACGAACAGCTCGGACCCCCCGCCGCTGGCCGCATCGCCCGCCGCGGCATACAGGTCGGCCGCCTCGAGCGCGGCCGGAATGGCCTCGTCGGTGCGCCCCAGCGCGTGCAGCGCCCGCGCGCGCGAGTCGCTCACGTCGGCGACGAGCCAGTCGGCCTCGTTCTCGCGCGCGATGGCGATGACCTCGTCGAGGCTGTCGAGACCGGCGGTGTCCTGGTTCATCGCCTGGGCTGAGCCGTAGGCGTGCAGCACGTCGGTCAGCAGCTGCAGGTTCTCCGGTGTCTTGCGCGCCTGCGCGATGGCGTCGGTGAGGGCCTCGAGGGCGTCCTCGTGCTCCTGGAAGCGCGTGAGCAGCCGCGCTGCGGCGAGCCCCGCGTTGGCGGCGCCCTGGGTGTCGTCGCCTTCCGCGTAGAGCTCGGCGGCCGAGAACCATGCGCCGACCGCGTTGCCGAACTGCTCTGACGACTGCAGGGCGTGTCCGAGCCAGAACAGGGTCTCGCCGCGGGAGGCCGCGGGGGCCTCCTCCGCGGTCTCCTCGTCGAGCACCGTCTGCAGCACCTCGGTGGCCTCATCGCCCTTGCCCGCGTGCACGAGCGCACGGCCGTAGGAGAAGCGCAGACCGGTGGACGACACCCCGAGCAGGTCGAGCTGCTGCGCCGCGAAGCGGTAGCGGCTCGCAGCCTCGTCGGGCCGTCCGGCGTCCCCGAGAAGCGCCGCGGCGAGCGAGGTCGCGTCGGCAGCCTCGCTGCGGGCGTCGATCGCGGTGAAGAGGCGGGCGGCCTCATCCGCGGCGACAGCGCCCTCGTCGAAGCGGCCGATCCCACCGAGCACCCGGGCGCGGAACAGCTGCGACTGCGCGAGGTCGCCGCGGCCGGTCTCGAGCCCGATGAGCCGGTCGATGGCCTCGAGCGCCTGCTCGGAGCGGTCCGTGCGCACGTACAGGTGCGCAGAGAACAGCAGTGCAGAGCGCAGGCCGCGCGAGGTGGCGAGAGTGCTGAAGCCGGCGATCGACGCGGTGATCAGCGGCTCGACGTCGAAGTCGCCCTCGCCCATGCGAATCGCTGCGACGCAGAGCTGGGCGTCCGCGAGCACGTCAACGGGCAGGTCGCGGCCGAGCTCCGCCTCGAGGGCGGCAAGCGCCTCGGGGGTGCGGCGGCCGAAGGCGGCGAGGCCGACGCGGTCTTCGAAGGCGGCCTGGGCATCCCGTCCGTTGGCGCGCAGCGAGGCAGCGCGGGCGGGCAGCGCCGCGGTCGCCTCGTCCCACTGCTCCAGGGCGACGTACGAACCGAGGATGAGCGAGTGCAGCTCGTCTGACACGGCGCCGGTGGCGCCGAGCTCGAGCGAGCGACGCGCGGCCGCGATCGCGGCCTCCGACGCGCTCGTGGCAGCCAGCTCGCACGCCCGGGCGTGCCATCCCGCGGCGTCCGTCGGCTCGACGACCACGACCGGGGCGGGAACGAAGCTGTCGGTGTCGATGGGCACGTCGTAGTGCTCTGCCGCCAGGGAGTGCGCGCGCCTGATGCGCGACGCGTAGTAGTCGTTGCCGTTGCGCTCGTCGAAGGCCGCGCCGATGACACCGGCCGCCGCCCACGCCGCTGCCGCCAGCTCGCGCACCGACCACGGGCCGTCGTGCTCGCCGAAGAAGGAGACGAGATCGGGGGAGTCCGCTCCACGCACGACGGTGTCCCCATGGCCGGCCACGTCGATGGCGTCGAGCAGCACGCCATAGGCCACCAGCGTGCTGAAGTGCGCTCCGACGTTGAGACCGTCATGCGCGAGCCAGCCGATGTGGCGCTCGAGCAGGGCGAGACCGCGCGCCTCGTTGCCGGTGATCGCGCAGAAGACGAGGTGGTTGGCGACGATGCCGATCTTGTCGGGGTTGTCGCGCGATAGCCGGTAGCTGCGCAGGTGCGCGCTCTTCGCCTCGTCGAGACGCCCGGCGCGAAGGTAGGGCAGCATCGCCTGCGAGAGGGCGTTCTCCGGCTCGTCGCCGCAGGTGAATCCGCCGTCGAGCATCTCGGCGACAAGGTTCAGCGCCTCGCTCTCGTTGCCCCGCTCGGCGAGAAAAGCGGCCGCCTCGCTGCGCACACAGGCGTCACAGTGGCTGTAGTCGTCGCGGGGCGTGATCACCAGCTGCTCGCGCAGGGCGGCCGCCTCATCCAGCCGTCCGTTCTGCCAGGCCTCGTCGAAGCGCGAGGTGATGACTCCGCTGAGTCCAACTCCGGCGCGTTCGTAGTGCTGCTGCATGTCGGCGTGCACGGCGTCGATCTGCTCCCGAGAGAAGATGGGCGACGCGGCGAGGGTGCCCGCCATCCACTTGTACTGCCAGAGCAGGTCGGCCCCGCCGTCGCCGAGGTCGGCGGGAAAGCGCTGGGGGTCGCTGTCGTGCTTGGCGAGGGTCCAGGCGAACGACGACAGCATCGCGTCGGTGTCACCGGAGTGCTTGGCAGAGACAGTGAGGCGCATGCGGGCGAGGTGCTCGAGCTGCTCGTCGCCCGCCTCAACGGCGAGGGCGATCGCCTGGTCGATCAGCGCGCGCTCCTGCGGGCCGAAGGGCGTCGAGTCGATCTCGTCGAACAGTCGCGTGATCTCTGCGGATGGCTTGCTCACGGTGCGGTTTCCTCCGGGGTTTCTTCACCGAGCCCGACGCTCAGCTGAATCAGATCGGTCATGGCAGTGGTCATCAGGGCACGGTCGGCGGCCGTCAGCGGGCGGTGGCCAGCGAGAAGGGCCTGCACGTAGAGCACGTGAACCGAGCGGGTGAACACCGTGTCATCGGTGAGGGTCGCGAGCATGCGCACGACGCGGTTGCCCCAGTTGAGACAGAGCCGGGCGGCGGCCTCTGGGTGGCTGGAGGCACTGCGCGAGCGAGCGCTGAAGTCCTCGACCTTGCCCATGACGCCTCCCCAGGCGCCACCGCTGATGTCGCGTGCGCGGGAGCGGTCGAGGGATCGCAGCACCTCGGGGTCGGCGACGTAGATGCCGGGGAGGTCGGCCTGGTCGATTGCGCGCACGACGACCGCGCAGGCAACGCTCGAGAGGGCGGCGCTCGCGCGCTCCTCAAGGGCGGTGGTGAGCGCGCGGTCGGCGAGGGGCGGCACGGCGAGATCGTCGAGCTCCGAGACGACATTCACCCGCTCGACCGTCACGCTGTCGAAGAGCGACGGCAGCAGTCGCAGAATCTCGCTGTCATAGACATAGCCGCCATTGACGACGGGGGCGCCCGGCCGTGCGAAGCCGGCGATCTGCCGAAACTCGTCGAGCGTCTCGGCGTACCGCACCGCGGGGTGGTCGCGCACGAGGTCGTCGATCGACATGACGCCGAGCGAGGTCTCGATCGGCAGCCAGCGCGTGATGAACCGCGCCAGCTCGTCGTCGTGCAGCACGAGCGACTTGAGGGCAATCGAGTGGATGCCGACAAACTCCCCGAGCCGGTGCGGCGCCGTGATGCCCAACTGCATCACCCACCGGCGCAGCGCGGCACCGAGCTGCTCGCGGGTGTACTCGAGCTGCTCGTCGGCGACGAGTGACTCGCGGCTGGCGGTCGGGCTGAGGCCCGTGCTGTCCACGGTGGCGCGAACGAAGAATGCCCAGTCGGGAAGCAGGTCGTCGACGCGCTCGCTCAGCAGCATCCGTCCGAGGTAGACGCGGTTCGCCTGGCGTGCGCCGGGCGGGGGCGCGAAGGGCAGCACGAAGGCGACACCGCGTGTGCCCGTGCCCGGCGCCGAGAGCTCGATGACGTCGAAGGGCGCAGAGCCGACCACCTCGCGCCCGTAGGCGAGCAGTTCGGGGCTCGGCAGCTCGAACGACTCAAGAAAGGCGGGGTCGTGGGTGATGAGCTCGCTGCCGCCGCCGGGCAGGTCGACGCGCACCGGCACCGGAAGAAACTCGCCGAAGGTGCCGGCGAGCGAGAGAACGGATGCGGTAGACAGCAGCTCCGCCTGATCGAACCGCGGGCGGAGGTGCACGCTCGTGCCGATGGGCAGCTCGCCCTCAGCCTCGCGCACGCTGAAGGTGCCGTCGCCGTTGCCCACCCACTCGACACCGGCACCGCCGCGCGCGCTGCGCGACCGGATCACGATGCGCTCGGCCACCATGAAGCAGCTGAGCAGGCCGATGCCGAACTGGCCGAGGTAGTCGCTGCGCGGCAGGTCGAAGATGTCGCGCTTCGAGCTGCGGCCGACCGTCGAGAGCAGCTCGACCATCTCGTCGGCGGTGAGCCCGACACCGTCGTCGCGCATGACGAACTCGTCGTTGCCCGCGTCGATGGGCGAGATGCGAATGCCGCGGCCCTCGGTGACCCCGTCAAGCTCCGTGCGCGCCGTGATGGCGTCGCGTCCGTTCTGCAGCAGCTCGCGAAGGTAGACCCGGGGGCTCGAGTAGATGTGGCGACTGAGCAGGTCGACGACACCGCGCAGATCGACCTGAAACGCCTGAAGGTCGTCGTCACTGGCGGCCATGTGGAGCATCCCGTCGAGAGTTTTCTGGCAAACCAGCACACTATCGGATGCCGCTTAATGGTTCGCTAGGAGCGATACACCCACGGTGGATTCGCGCCACCGAACGGCATAAACTTGAGTCAACCAAACTCAACTCTGTGAAAGGCAACGTTCCGTGGCGAACATGCAGGGTGCACCCGGCACCGACGAGGAGCAGAAGACCGCACTCGAGCGCTATGGCGTCGACCTCACGGCCATCGCGAAGAGCGGCAAGCTCGACCCTGTCATCGGGCGGGATGCGGAGATCCGCCGCATCAGCCAGGTGCTCACCCGTCGCACCAAGAACAACCCCGTGCTCATCGGCGAGCCCGGCGTCGGCAAGACCGCCGTCGTCGAGGGCCTCGCCCAGCGCATCGTCGCGGGAGATGTCGCCGACAGCCTCAAGAACAAGCGCCTTGTCAGCCTCGACCTGGCCGCCCTCGTCGCCGGCGCCAAGTACCGCGGCGAGTTCGAGGAGCGCCTCAAGGCCGTGCTCGCAGAGATCAACGAGGCCGACGGCGAGATCATCACCTTCGTCGACGAGCTGCACACCCTCATGGGGGCGGGCGGTGGTGAGGGCTCCGTCGCCGCATCCAACATGCTCAAGCCGATGCTCGCGCGCGGTGAGCTTCGGCTCATCGGCGCCACCACGCTCGACGAGTACCGCCAGTACATCGAGAAGGACGCCGCCCTTGAGCGCCGTTTTCAACAGGTCTTCGTCGGCGAGCCGTCGGTGGAAGACACCATCGCGATTCTTCGCGGGCTCAAGGGGCGCTACGAGGCGCACCACAAGGTGACGATTGCCGACAGCGCGCTCGTTGCGGCCGCCTCCCTCAGCAACCGCTACATCACGGCCCGCCAGCTGCCCGACAAGGCGATCGACCTCATCGACGAGGCCGCCAGCCGCCTGAAGATGGAGATCGACTCGAGCCCGGTCGAGATCGACGAGCTCAAGCGCAGCGTCGACCGCCTGCGCATCGAGGAGCTCGCTCTCAAGAAGGAGAAGGACGACGCGTCGAAGGACCGCCTCGGCAAGCTGCGACAGGACATGGGCGCCAAGCAGACCCAGCTCGACGCACTGCAGACGCGGTGGGCCGCAGAGAAGTCATCGCTGCACAGCGTCGGTGACCTCAAGAGCCAGCTCAACCAGGCTGAGATCGACCGCGACCGCGCCATGCGCGATCAGGAGTGGCAGACCGCCTCGAAGCTCAACTACGAGCTGATCCCCTCGATCGAGAAGAAGATCGCCGCCGCAGAGCAGGTTGAGCAGCTCGGGCCGCGCATGGTCAACGACCAGGTGACCGACGAGGACATCGCGGCCGTCGTCGCCGCGTGGACCGGTATTCCGGTCTCGAAGCTCAAGCAGGGCGAGACCGAGCGACTGCTCACTCTCGAGGCGGAGCTCGGCAAGCGCCTCATCGGCCAGAAGGACGCCGTGCGAGCCGTGAGCGACGCCGTGCGCCGCACCCGCTCGGGCATCAGCGACCCCGACCGCCCCACCGGCTC
>JBIIAR010000098.1:0-7887 GCA_044239765.1 Microbacteriaceae bacterium | reverse complement strand
CAGGTCGAGCAGGCTGTTCAGCTCGTTGCGGTCGAAGGGCGCCGCCTCGGCCGTGCCCTGCACCTCGACGAAGAGGCCGCGGCCGGTGACGACGACGTTCATGTCGGTCTCGGCGCGCGAGTCCTCGGTGTAGGCGAGGTCGAGCATGGGCACGCCGTCGATGATGCCGACGCTGACCGCGGCCACCGAGTCGATGAGCGGCTTCGCGTTCTTGCCGATGAAGCCCTTGCCGCGGCCCCACTCGATCGCGTCGGCGAGTGCGACGTAAGCGCCGGTGATCGCGGCGGTGCGGGTGCCGCCGTCGGCCTGCAGCACGTCGCAGTCGATGACGAGGGTGTTCTCACCGAGCGCCTTGGTGTCGACGATCGCGCGCAGCGAGCGGCCGATGAGGCGGCTGATCTCGTGGGTGCGGCCGCCGACGCGGCCCTTGACGGCCTCGCGGTCCATGCGGTCGTTGGTGCTGCGCGGCAGCATGGCGTACTCGGCGGTGACCCAGCCCTTGCCCTTGCCGGTCAGCCAGCGCGGAACGCCGTTGGTGAACGAGGCGGTGCAGAGCACCTTGGTGCGGCCGAAGCTGATGAGAGCCGAGCCCTCAGCCTGGTCGCTCCAGCCACGCTCGATCGTGACGGGGCGAAGCTCGTCGGCCTGTCGGCCGTCAATGCGGGTCATCGGGTCTCCTTAGGGAGGGTTATGGCGCCGGTCTCAACGAGATCGACGGTGGTGACTTCGGGGCCGAGAAAGCGGGAGGCGAGACGAAGAAACTCGTCTTTGCTGTCTCCCGTTGCCTCGAACGTGTAGGTGGCCTTGCCCGGGGCGGTGCGCTCCAGCCCGTGCTTGACGAGGGTGCGGTAGACATCGAAGGCTGTCTCCTCCGCGCTGCTGACGAGGGTGACATCCTCGCCCATGACGTATTGGATCGCACCGGCCAGCAGCGGGTAGTGCGTGCAGCCGAGCACCAGGGTGTCGACGTCGGCGGCCTTGAGCGGGGCGAGGTACTGCTCGGCGGTGGCGAACAGCTCGGCGCCGCTCGTGACGCCCGCCTCAACGAACTCGACGAAGCGCGGGCAGGCCGCGGTGAAGATGCTGAGGTCGCTGGCCGCGGCGAAGGCGTCCTCGTAGGCGAGCGACTTCACGGTGCCAACGGTGCCGATGACCCCGACGCGCTTGTTGCGGGTCTGCCGAACCGCAGCACGAACGGCGGGCTGGATCACCTCGACAACCGGGATTCCGACGTAGCGCTCGCGGGCATCCCGCAGCATTGCCGCACTGGCGGTGTTGCACGCGATGACGAGCGCCTTGACGCCCTGGGCAACGAGGTCGTCCATGACGTCGAGAGCGTACTGCCGCACCTCGGCGATCGGCTTGGGGCCGTAGGGCGAGTGGGCGGTGTCGCCGACGTAGAGCAGCGACTCGCGCGGCAGCTGGTCGATGATCGCGCGCGCCACGGTGAGTCCACCGACACCGCTGTCGAAGACTCCGATCGGCGCATCACTCACGGCCCAAGTTTAGGCTGTCAGCGTGACCTCCTCCCTGCTGACGGACCGCTACGAACTCACCATGCTCGACGCAGCGCTGCAGAGCGGCCGGGCACATCGCCAGTGCGTCTTCGAGGTGTTCAGTCGCCGACTGCCCGAGGGACGCCGCTTCGGGGTCGTCGCCGGCACGGGGCGTCTGCTCGATCTGATCGAGGACTTTCGTTTTCATGCAAGCGAGCTCAACCACCTGAGCAGCTTTCTCACGCCCGAGACGCTTGACTACCTCGCGACCTACCGCTTCACCGGATCGATCAGCGGCTACCGCGAGGGCGAGCTGTATTTTCCCGGATCCCCCATTCTCGTGGTCGAGGGAACCTTCGCCGAAGCGGTCATTCTCGAGACCCTCGTGCTCAGCGTGCTCAACTACGACAGCGCTGTCGCGAGCGCTGCGGCCCGCATGGTCGCGGCGGCAGACGGGCGACCGCTCGCCGAGATGGGCTCGCGCCGCACCGGCGAGCGCTCCGCGGTCGCCGCCGCCCGCGCGGCCTACATCGCCGGGTTCGGGGCCACGAGCAACCTGCAGGCGGGGCACGACTGGGGAGTTCCGACAATGGGAACCGCGGCCCACGCCTTCACGCTGCTGCACGACTCAGAGGAGGAGGCGTTCCGGGCGCAGGTCGCCGCCCTCGGAAGCGGCACGACCCTGCTCGTCGACACCTACGACATCCCGACCGCCGTCGACCTGGCGGTGAAGGTCGCCGGCACCTCGCTCGGCGCCGTGCGCATCGACTCCGGCGACCTGCCCGTGCTGGTGAAGCAGGTGCGGGCGCAGCTCGACTCGCTCGGCGCCACCAGCACGAAGATCACCGTGACCAACGACCTCGACGAGTTCACGATCGCCGCGCTGCGGGCGGCCCCTGTCGACTCCTACGGCGTGGGCACCTCGGTCGTCACCGGCTCCGGTCACCCCGCGAGCGGCATGGTCTACAAGCTCGTCTCGCACGAGACCGACAGCGGCGAGTGGGTCTCGGTGGCCAAGAAGTCCGTCGACAAGGCGACGGTCGGCGGCCGAAAGTTTCCCGAGCGCACGCTCGTCGACGGCGTGGCCACCGCCGAGACCATCCACGTGGGCGCCGCCGGCGACTCCGGACGCGACCTGCTCGTACCGCTGGTGACGAAGGGCGAGGCGGATGCCGCAGCCCAGGGCCCAGCCGGAACAGCCGCAGCCCGCGCACACCACGCGGCCGCGATCGCGGAGCTGCCGCCCGCGGCGCTCAGCCTCGGACGGGGCGAGCCCGCCATCCCCACGCTCTACCGCTAGCGCTACTTGAGCTTCTCGTAGATCTCTTTGCAGGTCGGGCACACCGGGAACTTCTCTGGGTCGCGCGACGGCGTCCACAGCTTGCCGCAGAGGGCGCGCAGCGGCTTGCCGGTGACCATGGACTCCATGATCTTGTCTTTGGGCGCGTAGTGCGAGAAGCGCTCGTGGTCGCCCTCCTCGACGAGCTCCTGGCTGAGCAGCTCCTCGAGTTCGCGGTCGAGAGTGTCGGTGCCGTCGCCGGTGCGATCTGTGTCAGCCATGGCTTAAGCCTACGACTCAGTTCTTCAATGCCGCAGCGAGCAGCTCTGAGCTTCGGCGGTCGAACACTCCCGCGCCGACGTGCACGCCCACCGCGAGCGCGACGATGCCAACGCCGAGGCCAAGGCCGAGCGAGGCGAGGTGCCAGCCGGAGCCGAAGAAGAAGCCGAGCACCGCAGCCGCGATCGAGGGAGCCGCGAGCAGCAGGATGCCGAAGAACGACAGCCCCTGAATGAGTCCCGCGGCGCTGCCGCCGGCCTGCGGCTGCGAGAATGGCGAGTCACCCGGGCGCACGGCCGGGTACGGGAACCGCGCCGACATCACGCTGGAGAGCCCCAGGCCGATGAGCAGGATCGCCGAGCTCACCCCGATGAGCGACGGCAGCACCGTCCAGTCGCCGAAGATCGCGATGCTGATGACCGACCCGACCAGCACGAGCGGCACGCCGATGCCGAGGGCCGGCAGCAGCCGGCCCCAGCGGTCGTCGCGCCCCGTGGTGCTCGACGCGATGTGCAGCCAGATGGCGCTGTTGTCGAAGGCGACATCGTTGTGCACCGACCAGGAGAGGAACAGGCACATGATGGGCACCGGCAGCAGGGCGAGTGCGGCGAGCGGCAGCCCGGCTACATGCAGCGCGACGATCATCACGGCCGGGATCAGCGGAATGATCACGAGGCTGGTGACATAGCGCGCGTCGCGCGTCCAGTAGGTGATCGACCGGGCCGCGATCGCGCCGATGGGCGTGCGCGGCAGTCGGTCGAACCAGCCAAGGCCGAGGTACTTCTTGGCCTGCGCCTGACGCTCCGGGGTGATGAGCAGCGCCCCGAGCAGCACCCGCCACACCGCAAAGAGGATCAGCACCCAGGCGACCGCGATCGCCAGCTTGGCGTACGCGTCGGACTCCAGCCCGACGGCCGCATCGGCCGGAGCGGCCCAGGCGGCGCCAAGCGGCGTCCAGCCCGCCACGTTCGCGATGCTGGTGAGCACGGCGATGCCCTCTCGCGACCAGTCAACGGATGCGAGCACCGCAATGAGCGGAGACCCGGCGATCAGTAGGGCAACGCCCGCGATCGTCGAGATGTCGCGCGAGCGGCGACTCGAGAGCAGAAAGCTGGCGAGCGTCGTCGAGATGCGCGACGACAGCAGGCAGGTGACCACGATGAGCACCGCAGAGACCACCGACAGCCCGTAGCTCGCAGGGTCGCGGCTCCAGGTCGCCGTCTGCCCGACCGCGATGATGGTGATGACCACCGCGGGAACGCTGAGCAGCGAGGCGATGCCGATGCTCGTGGCGAGCGTGGTGTTCGAGATGCCGAAGAGCGAGAAGCGACGGGGGTCGAGAATGTCGTCGATGCCGAGCACGAGCGGCAGCAGCGCGAAGACCACGAGGGTGATGCTGCCGAAGACGATGACTATCGGGCGGGCAACCTCGACGTCGAAGAAGCGCAGCGCGACGAGGGTCGCCGCCAGGAAGGCAGCAGTGCCGATGCCGTAGACGAGACCGAGAATGAGCCCGACGACCTGCCAGGGGGTGCGGCGAAACGAGTTCGCCAGCAGAACCAGCTTCAGTCGGAGAATTTGTGCAACCACTCCAGGCCTTCCGCAGCTCTGCGCCCCCCGGCGAGCTCGACGAAGCGCTCCTCGAGCGTCGACCCGGCTCGCACATCGGCCATGGGGCCCTGGGCGAGAACGGAGCCGTTGACGATGATTGCGACGGAATCGCACACCCGCTCGATGAGGTTCATGGTGTGGCTTGACAGCACCACGGTGCCGCCCGCCTTCGCGTAGCGCTGCAGAATCTCGATGATGTTGGCCGACGAGACCGGGTCGACCGACTCGAAGGGCTCATCGAGCACCAGCAGGCGCGGCGAGTGGATCATGGCCGCGGCAATCGCGATCTTCTTGCTCATGCCCGCCGAGTAGTCCGCCACGAGGCGGTCGAGGGAGTCCTCGAGGCCGAAGGCAGCCGCGAGGTCTGCGCTGCGCATGCGCACGGCGTTCTTGTCGAGTCCGCGCAGAATGCCGGAGTAGTAGAGCAGCTGGCCGCCGGTGAGACGGTCGAACAGGCGCAGCTGGTCGGGCAGCACTCCGAACTTGCGCTTGGCCGCAACCGGGTCGGTCCAGACGTCGGTGCCGTGAACGGCAACGGACCCCGCATCCGGCTTGAGAAGCCCGGTCACCATAGAGAGGGTCGTCGTCTTGCCCGCGCCGTTGGGCCCGACGATGCCGTAGAGCGACCCGACGGCCACCTCGAGATCGACGCCGGCGACCGCGATGCGGTTGTCGAAGCGCTTGACGAGGCCGCGAATGGAGAGGGCGACCTCTTTCGGCTTCTGGCGCTCGGCGGCGGGCTTGCGGGTGCGTGGCTTGCGCGCTGGAGCGCGCTCGACGACGTCAGGTTCTGCGGGGCTGTGATCCACGTCCTAACCGTATCAACGCGCGGGGTGAGTGCAGTGATTGCATCACGAAACGACAACATCCCTCGCGTTTTCATGGCGTTAACCCGCTGTTTACGTAAACTTGCCACTGCACAACGGTGTGTATCGCAATAGCCCCATCGTGGGCCGTCACCATCGTGAGGAGACCACCGTGACTACGCAGCAGATCGTCATCCTGGCCGCAGGAATGGGCAGCCGTCTCGGCCGTGCCCTGCCGAAGCCCCTGACCGAGCTCGCCGATGGCCGCACCATCATGAAGCAGCAGTTCGACAACATCCACCAGGCCTTCGGCAAGAACGCCAAGGTCACCATCGTTGTCGGCTACAAGCTCGAGCACATCATCGAGGCCTTCCCCGAGGCGTCGTTCGTCTACAACGAGCAGTACGACCAGACCAACACGTCGAAGAGCCTCATGCGCGCCCTGCAGGCCTCCGCCCCCGGTGGAGTGCTCTGGATGAACGGCGACGTCGTCTTCGACCCCGAGGCCCTCGAGCGCGCAGCCAAGCTCGTCGCCCGCGACCAGTCCTTCGTCTCGGTCAACACCGCCAAGGTGTCGGACGAAGAGGTCAAGTACACGACCGACGCCGAGGGCTACATCAAGGAGCTCTCGAAGCAGGTCGTCGGCGGTCTCGGCGAGGCAGTCGGAATCAACTTCATCTCGCGCGACGACAAGGCCGTGCTGCTTCGCCAGCTCAAGCGCGTCGACGATCAGGACTACTTCGAGCGCGGCATCGAGCTCGCGATCGAGCAGGACAAGCTGCACATCGAGCCGGTCGACATCTCTGACCTCTATGCGGTCGAGATCGACTTCGCCGAAGACCTGGAGCGCGCGAACCTGTTCGTGTAAGCCAGTTCGCTGAGAACCGCCGGGCCTTGCCCCGGCGGTTCTCTCGTTAACGACTGGGTACGATTGCTGCGTGAGTAACAGCCCGCTGGAGCGACCAGCATGGTCCCCGGGGGCGCGCTATCGCCATACGCTGTGGCTGCTGACGCGGCGCGACCTGCGCGTTCGCTACTCGACGTCACTGCTCGGCTACTTCTGGTCGATTCTCGACCCGCTGGTGATGGCGGCGATCTACTGGTTCGTGTTCACCCAGATCTTCAACCGCTCGGTCGAGGGTGAAGACCCCTACATCGTGTTCATGCTCGCCGCGCTGCTGCCGTGGACCTGGTTCAACGGCGCCATCTCGGACTCCACCCGGGCCTACACCCGCGGGGCGAAGCTGATTCGCTCGACCAACATTCCCCGCACCATCTGGGTGGCGAGCATCGTCTGCTCGAAGGGCATCGAGTTCGTGGCGAGCCTTCCCGTGCTCGCGGTGTTCGCGATCGCGACCGGGGCCCAGCTGCACTGGGAGGCCGTCTACTTCGTGCTCGGCATCGCGATGCAGTTCGTGCTCACCCTCGGTGTCGGCATGATCGTGGCTCCGCTCGTCGTCTTCTTCCGTGACCTCGAGCGCGCCGTCAAGCTCGTGCTGCGCTTTCTGTTCTACGCGAGCCCCATCATCTACGGCGTCTCTGCCTACGCCGCGGTCGGACCGACCTTTCACATCGTCGCCGCCTTCAACCCGCTGAGCGGAATCTTCTCGCTCTACCGCGCCGCATTCTTCCCCGACCAGCTCGACTGGTTCACCATCACCGTCGGCGCGATCATGAGCGTGCTGTTCTTCGTGCTCGGCCTCTACGTCTTCAAGCGCACCGAGCGCGCAGTGCTGAAGGAGATCTGATGGCCACGGGAGGCATCACCGTCACCGACGCGGGAATCCGCTTTCGCCGCAACCGCCGTTCGCGCCGCAACTTCAAGGACCTCTTCGCTGGGCGCAAGCGCCGCACGCTCGCGAGCGAGTTCTGGGCGCTGCGCAACGTCAGCTTCACGGTCGAGCCCGGTGAGGCCATCGGCGTCGTCGGCCGCAACGGCCAGGGCAAGTCGACGCTGCTCAAGCTGGTGGCCGGCGTCATCATCGCCGACGAGGGCTCGGTCGAGGTGCACGGTGGTGTCGCCCCACTCATCGAGATCACGGGCGGCTTCGTCGACGACCTCACCGTGCGCGACAACGTCTACCTGACCGCCGGGCTGCACGGCATGAAGAAGCACGAGATCGCCGAGCGCTTCGACGAGATCGTGGCCTTCGCCGAGATCGGCGACTTTCTCGACACCCCCTACAAGCACCTCTCGAGCGGGATGAAGGTGCGCATCGCGTTCTCGGTCGTCTCGCGGCTCGAAGAGCCCGTCATCCTCGTCGACGAGGTTCTCGCCGTCGGCGACAAGGCCTTCAAGGAGAAGTGCTACCGCCGCATCGAGGAGCTTCTCGCCGGCGGGCGCACCCTGTTCTTCGTCTCGCACAACGAGAAGGACCTGCGGCGCTTCTGCACCCGTGGCCTGTACCTCGACAAG
>JBIIAR010000075.1:0-8962 GCA_044239765.1 Microbacteriaceae bacterium | reverse complement strand
CGTGAATGGCAGCGTCGAGTGGCAGGCCGGCATGCTTCATCTCACAGGCGATGAGGGCGCCCGCGCTCTCGGCGGCGAGCAGCAGGGTGAGGCGGCCCGGATCAGCGGACTCCGCGACCGCCCGCCGCTGCCGCATCCACTCCTCCACCGGGTCGGGCTCCGATCTCTGCTCCCCCACATCGAGGTCGAAGAGTGCGGTGCCGCGATCGCGCGGCTCGTCGATGACGAGTGCCTGGTCCCACGGTCCGGGGGCGGCACGCGCGAGCTCCGAGTCGGCCGTCAGCGTGGACTGCCGCAGGATCGCGTGACTGAGCCGCAGGTCGACACACCGCTCGACCCGGATGCCCTGCGCCAGCAACGCGGGATACCAGCGCCGCGTGTCGTCCCACACCACCCGCGCGGCAGGGTCGATCTGCTCGACCTCTCCCAGCGGCTCCGCCTCGTCGCTGAAGGCCCGCAGGCTGCCGGGCGACACGACGATGAACACCCTGCAAGTCTCTCGCGCCCCACCGATGCTGAAAACGCAGGACTGGATTCCGTAAGGTCGCTCTGCCGCGCTCTACGTGGCAGTTCGTGCGACAAGTCCTGCGTTTTCGCAAGCTAAGGCAGCAGCCTCGCCAGCTCGGCGCCGAGGTACGGCCCCAGCGACCGCGAGAATGACGCCGAGAGGTGGTGCTCGTCGATGTACACGACGACGCCCCCGATCATCACGTGGCACTCACTCGCGTCGCACAGGTAGGGCAGCAGGCTGACGGATGCGACCCCCGGCACCGCCCGCGCCGCCTGCGCCACGAGGTTGTCGCGCTCGGTCCCGTCGGCGCGGGGTGTAGCGCAGGGGTCGTACTGCAGGTGGAACTGGTCGACGCAGGCCGGGGCATCCACCGGGCTCGTCGGCACGTCGCCGATCGCGAGCACGGGCTTGCGCGCTGCGATCGCAGCGACGTTCGCGGTGATGTTGGCCAGCAGCTCGTCGTGAGGGGCATCCTTCGGTCCGAGGTACTTCGACGAGTCGTTGTTGGTGGCAAAGACGACAGCGTCAAACTCGTCGGTCGCGACGGCGGCGAGCACCGCCTCCGACCAGGCGGTGCAGTCAGGCTTGTAGAGCGTCGTCCACTGCGAGGTGGAGGCGCCGACGCATCCGGTCTTGCGCATCAGCACGATCTTCCAGCCGACGTCAGCCGCGTACTCCTCGAACCCGGGCACGAGGGCACCCGCATGGGAGTTGCCGATGAGGGCGATCGTGGCGACGGGGTCGGAGAGGTCACCGAACTCGCAGCGCACGACCTCCGCATCCGGTGCGTTGCAGGGCTGGGCGAGCACCCCCTTGTCGTCGGGCGCGAAGGCGGAGGCGAGTCCGTTCGGCACGGCAAAGGGAGCAGCGCACTTCTCGGCGAGAGCCGCCGCGCCGTAGCAGGGCTTCGTCTCGAAGTCGATGACGGCCTGACGGGCGGCCGCAGAGCTGGAGGCGCCGAGAAAGCCCGAGGTGGCTCCGGCGCTGACCACGAGCACCCCGACGAGCACCGCGGCCAGAGCGAAGCTGCGCCGCGGTCGCAGCAGGGTGGGGGCGAAACGCACGCGGTCCTCGACGAGTCTCTTCATCATCCACGCCAGAAGAACGCTCACCACGACGATGCCGATGCGCACGGGGTCGTCGAGCGTCGGGCCGAACACGTAGGGCGCCACAATGAGCAGCGGCCAGTGCCACAGGTACAGGCCGTACGACACGTCGCCGACGAAGGTCAGGGGCCGCAGCGAGAGCACGCGGTTCGAGCCCGCGGCGATCACGAGCAGGGTTCCGAGCACGGCGAGCGGCGCAACGGGTGAGATAACGATCAGCCCGACACCGACATAGCTGAGCACCCGCGGCACGCGCACCGGCAACAGGGCGAGCAGCGCTCCGGCCGCGAACTCCCAGGCGCGCCCGGCGGTGTCGAAGTATGACGCGCCAAGCAGCCACCACGCGAGCGAGGCGACCAGCAGCAGGGCGATGACCACCCGAACGCGCGTGGCGAAGAGCAGAAAGAGCAGGGGCCAGATCAGGTAGAACTGCTCCTCGACCGACAGCGACCAGAAGTGCTGCACAAGCGTCGGCGCGTTCTCTGCGGCAAGGTAGTCAACGGACTGCGCGGCCAGAACCCAGTTCTGCACGTACAGCGCGCTCGCCCCGATCTCGGTGACCGTGCGCTGCCACAGCGACGGCGGCACGAGCAGAAGCATGAGGGCAAACGAGGCGACCAGAACAACGGATGCCGCCGGCAGCAGCCGCCGAATGCGCCGCGCCCAGAACTGCCGCAGCGCAATCACGCCGCTCAGAGCCCGCTCGCGGCTCAGGTGGGAGGTGATGAGAAAGCCCGACAGCACGAAGAACACGTCGACACCGAGGTAGCCCGCGGGCACCGCTCCGGGCCACAGGTGGTACCCAACCACGAGCGCGACGGCGACCGCCCGCAGACCCTGCAGGTCGGAGCGGAAGGCGTGCATGGGCTGCCACGCTACGTGCGGTACACCAACGGAAGGTGAACCGCGGGTGGACTATTCCTCGTGCAGCAGCGACCCGTCGGCCGTGAGCACGTTCTTCTCGCCCGCCTCGATGGCTACCGCAAAACGGTTCTGCTTCGGCGGCATCGGGCAGTTGAACGCGTAGCTGAAAGCGCACGGGGGCAGTACCGCGAGGTTGAAGTCGAGGGTGATCGATCCGTCAGGCTTCGGGGCGACGAAGAGGAAGCGCCCGACGCTGTAGGTGCTGTCGCCGCTGGTCGCGTCGGCGAACACGAGCTGCAGCGCGCGACCGGATTTGAAGGCAGCCAGGTCGTAGTCGACGCCGTCCTTCGTGAAGGTGATGCTGCCGGGAATCGGCTGCTCGCGCAGCTCCCCCGCCTCCTTGAGGTGCTCGAATCCCAGGGTGGTGCCCTCGGGGTTCTCGGTGAAGGTCGCGTTGATAACCCACTCGGGGTTATACGGGAAGGCGTCGATCGAGCCGAACTGCTGGATGCCCTCCGAGTTGGCGTCCCACACGCGAAGAGCGTAGGAGTCGCTCGCCTCGTTCTTGATGACCGCGCCGGTGACCGTCTCGCTGAAGACGAGCGTGCTCGGCGACGCGTCGTCACGACCGCGCACCGTCACCGTGCCATCCACGAGCGAACCGTCGACGACGATGCCATCGGATGCCGCGGCCGTCACGCTCAGCCCCGACTGCCCCGCGGACAGCGGCGCCCACGTTCCCGGCACACCCCAGATCGTCTGCTCCGAGTCCACCCACTGGGTGTTGGTCAGAGCGAGGCTGCCCGTGGGCTGCGTCACCGCGAGCTCACGGCGCTCGCGGAAGGTGGCGAGCTGCTGCTCAGGCGTGGGGGCTGTGGCGGTGTCGGTCATTCGTCCATCCTTGTCGAGGTCACTGACAGCAACCGCGAGCAACACGGCAACATTCCTGTGCGCACCCTGAGCGCAGGGCTAGCATGCTGCCGCTGACGTGTCCACGCCTGTCGACGTCGCGTGCCCCGACGTAGCGTCGGAGGAATGCACCTCAGTCTGTCCCCGACCCCGATAGACGAGACGCTTGCCTTTGATCTGCCGGCCTCGGTAGACGAGGCTCTGGCGCTCGACCTTCCCCTTCCCGAGAGCGACCGTGAACTGTGGGAGCTGCTCGCGACGCTAGCGGCGCACGACGTCGGGGTGGCGCGCGCGGTGGAGCCGCATCTCGACGCGATCGGCATTCTGCGGCAGGCCGGAATCGATCCGATCCCGGCGGGCTCCTGGGGTGTCTTCGCCGCGGAG
Source organism: Microbacteriaceae bacterium (assembly GCA_044239765.1). GTDB lineage: Bacteria > Actinomycetota > Actinomycetes > Actinomycetales > Microbacteriaceae > Conyzicola. The sequence continues at coordinate 5,188 of JBIIAR010000075.1, read as the reverse complement.
GGCGGAGACGAACCCCTCTCCTTCGTCGACGGCACCCTGAACGGCGTCAAGCCGTGGTGCTCGCTCGCCGGATCTCTGGACCACGCCCTGGTCACGGCCCACCTGCCTGACGGCGGTCGCGGCCTGTTCTCGGTCGACCTGCGCCAGCCAGGGATCGAGGTGCTCGACGGCGCCTGGGTCGCCCGCGGTCTCACCGAGATCCCCAGTGGACCGGTGCGCTTCACGGCCGTCGCCGCACAGCAGGTTGGCGAGCCCGGCTGGTACCTCAGCCGACCGGGCTTCGCGCGGGGCGGCATTGCGGTCGCTGCCTGCTGGTACGGCGGCGCCGTGGGCATCGCGCGCAGCGTCTTCGAGGCGACAGCGAGGCCCAACCCCTACCTGCTTGCGCACCTCGGCGCGATCGACCTCGCGCTCGGCAGCGCTCGCCGGGCCCTTCGTGAGGCGGTGGCCTTCGAGGGAGACCCGCGTCTGCTCGCCAAGCGCACGCGCGGAACGGTCGCCCGAGCTGTCGAGGAGGTTATCGCCCGTGCTGGCCATGCGCTCGGCCCCGCTCCCCTCGCCCTCGACGCCCGGTACGCCAAGCGCGTTGCCGACCTGCAGCTCTACGTGCGGCAGCACCACGCGGAGAAAGACGACGCATCGCTCGCTGAGGCTCTCGTCAACGGCGGGAGCCAGCCGTGGTGACCTTCGACCCGACCCTGCCGGGAACGTCCGCTGAGCAGTGGCGCGCGACCCTCACCGAGCACAGCCTCGACGAGGTCAGCCTCGATGGCGTCGAAGAGCTCGTGGTGGTCTCTGCGCACCCCGACGACGAGACCTTGGCGGCTGGTGGCCTCATGGCGACGGCAGCGGGGCGGGGCATCGCCATGCACGTGATCATCGTCACCGACGGCTCGGCGTCGCATCCGCAGTCCCCCACCCACAGCAGCGACGACCTGGCCCGCCGGCGGGCGCGCGAGGCCTTCGAGGCGATCTCGATCGTTGCCCCGACCGCGAGCCTCAGCCTGCTCGGCTTTCCTGACGGCGCGGTGCGCGAGAACCGCGAGGCCATCGAGGCCGAGCTGCGGGAGCAGCTCTCACATTCGAGCGCCCGCACCCTCGTGCTCGCCCCGTGGCGGGGCGATGGCCACCGCGACCACCGCATCGTCGGCGAGGTGACGGCGCGCGCCGCTGCCGACCTGCGCCGTCCCCTTCTCGAGTACCCCGTCTGGATGTGGCACTGGGGTGCCCCCGACAGCGTTCCGCTCACCGAGGCGCAGGTCGCCACTCTCGAGCCCGACGCGCTGCGGGTGAAACGTCGCGCCATTGCCGCACACGCGACCCAGGTCGCACCGCTGAGCGACCTCGCCGGTGACGAGGTGATGCTGTCGAGCGAGTTCCTCGAGCACTTCGACGAGCCCCGTGAGCTCTTCTTCCAGACGGGCAGTCTCGGTCAGCACTACTTCGACGGGCTCTACGCCAAGCGGGCCGACCCGTGGCGGCTCGCCACCCGCTGGTACGAGCAGCGCAAGCGCGCGATCACCATGGCCAGCCTTCCCGCTGACCGCTATGGCCGCGCCCTCGAGATCGGATGCTCGATCGGCATGCTCACCGCCGACCTCGCCGCGCGCTGTGGCAGCCTTCTCGCCGTCGACGTCGCCGAGGCCGCCGTGCTGTCGGCACGCGAGCGCGTACCCGCAGCAGTGACCGTCGAGCAACGCGATGTGACCACGGACTACCCCGAGGGCAGTTTCGACCTCGTGGTGCTGAGCGAGGTGGGCTACTACCTCTCTGAGCCGGTGCTCGCGCGGCTTCTCGGGGCGATCGCGGCCTCGCTCTCGGCGACCGGGGTGCTTCTCGCGTGCCATTGGCGGCATCCGGTCACTGGCTACCTGCAGTCGGGCGACGCCGTGCACGACGCGATCGGCGGCCTCGGGCTGCATCGCCTCGCACGACACGAGGAGGACGACTTCGTGCTCGAGGTGTGGTCGCGCGACTCGCGCTCCGTGGCGGCGGTCGAGGGTCTGCTGTGAACGTCGCCGTGGTGATCCCCGCTCGCGACGAGGGCGAGCTGATCGCACGCTGCCTCGCGTCGATCGGCAACGCGCGCATCATCGTCGTTGCCGACAGCTGCGCCGACGACACGGCGGCTATCGCGCGCAGTCGGGGTGCCGAGGTCATCGAGATCGACGCGGCCAACGTCGGCCTCGCCCGCGCGATCGGCTGCGAGGCAGCGCTGCGCCACCCCGAGGTCGACTGGCTGGCCTGCACCGACGCGGACTCCGTGGTGCCGGTGAACTGGATCGACGAGCAGCAACGGCTCGCCGCCACCGGCACGGATGCCGTGATCGGCACCGTGCGCCCCGACTTTGCCGACCTGACGGCGCTGCAGACCGGCGCCTGGCTGGCGACGCATCAGCCCAGCGTGGCCAACGGCCACGTGCACGGCGCGAACCTGGGCCTGCGCGCGAGCGCCTACCTCTCCGTCGGCGGGTTCGCCCCGGTGTCGGAGCACGAGGACAACGACCTCGTGGCCCGCCTCGCGGCCGCGGGATTCACCGTCACCCCGACGGCCGCGATCGAAGTGCTCACGTCGGGGCGCGTCTTCGGGCGCACCCCCGGCGGCTACGCGCGCTACCTGCGCGACGACCTGGTCGGCTCCGCTGAGCTGATCGCCTAGGAAAGGAAGAGAAATGAACGACCACGCTGCAACCATGCCCACCGATGGCGGTGCCCGCACGACCCGTCGGCAGAATGCCGAGAACGGCTTCAAGGCGTCGAAGAAGCTGACCGACAACCTGCAGGAGGTCCTGGTCGACCTGACCGAGCTGCACCTGCAGTCCAAGCAGGCACACTGGAACCTCGTCGGAAAGAACTTTCGCGACCTGCACCGCCAGCTCGACGAGATCATCGAGGAGGCCCGCGCCTTCAGCGACACGATCGCCGAGCGCCTTCGCGCCCTGCACGCCATGCCCGACGGTCGCAGCGACACCGTGGCTGCGACGACGACACTGCCGGAGTTTCCGAACGGCGAGATCGAGACCTCTGCGGCGGTGGACCTCATCACCGAGCGCCTCGACGCTACCGTGGCCACGTGCCGCCGTGTGCACGACGAGGTCGACGAGGAGGACCCGACCAGCGCCGACCTGCTGCACGCGATCATCGCGCGTCTGGAGCAGTTCTCGTGGATGGTCTCGGCAGAGAACCGCACCGCCCGCGCGAGCAGGTAGGGGGCAGCCATGGATCTCGGCATCGCAGGCAAGACCGCGCTGATCAGCGGCGGCGACTCCGGCATCGGGTGGGAGACCGCCCGCATCCTGCTGGAGGAGGGCGTGACCGTCGTGCTCACCGACAAAGACCAGGAGAAGCTCGACGAGGCCGCAGAGCGACTCGACGGCCCGGTGCACGCCTTCGCGGCAGACATCACCAGCACGGAGTCGATCGCGGCGCTGCACCGGCAGGTGGCTGACGCGGTCGGCGACATTGACATCCTCGTGCAGTCCGCGGGGATCACCGGTGCGCAGGGCCTCTTTCACGAGGTGGATGACGCCGGCTGGGTCGACACCATCACCGTCGACCTGCTGGGCCCGGTTCGCCTGGTCAGTGCATTCCTTCCGCAGCTGCGCCGGGGCGGCTGGGGCCGGATCGTGCTGCTCGCGTCGGAGGACGGCGTGCAGCCCTACGACGACGAGATCCCGTACTGCTCCGCCAAGGCGGGAGTGCTCGCTCTGATGAAGGGGCTCTCGCGCACGTACGCGACGGAGGGGCTGCTGGTCAACGCGGTCTCCCCCGCCTTCATCCACACGCCGATGACCGACGCGATGATGGAGGAGCGCGCTGCGCAGCGTGGCACGGATGTCGACGAGGCCATTGCGAGCTTCCTCGACGAGGAGCGCCCCTACATGGCGCTCAAACGCCGCGGCGAGCCGGAGGAGGTCGCAAATGTCATCGCGTTCCTGTGCTCCGACCGCAGCGGTTTCGTCAACGGGGCAAACTACCGCGTCGACAGCGGCGCAGTGGCTTCTATTTGAGCAGCGCCTTGCGCCGCGACACCCAGAGCACTCCGACGGCTGCAGCGCTGATCACCAGGGTGATCAGGATCACGTAGAAGGCAACACTGAAGTAGCCGTTGGCCGAGGTGTTCGGGTTGAGGAAGGGGTAGGGGTACCAGAACGGGTTGCCGTATACGGTGTCTGCGACCAGCGGCCCACGCACCAGCGTGTACACGCACCAGACGAGCGGGAACACGAGGATCTTCCACAGCTGCGAGGTGGCTATCGGCGCACGCCCCGGGGCGAAGAGCCAGTCGATGAGCAGCCAGAGCGGCGCGATCACGTGCAGCACCTCGTTCGACCACGCGAGCGTCGACCCCTGCGGCAGCTCGATGCCCCGCAGCAGCAGGTTGTAGACCACGCCGGTGGTGATCATGTAGGTCGCGACCGCAGCGAGAAAGAGGTTGTACTGCCGCGGGTTGTCGCCCTTGCGGAACAGCAGCAGGAACGCGCCGATGAGCAGTGCAACGACCGACAGGATGTTGGAGTCGATGGTGAAGAAGCTGAAGAAGTGCACGACGTGGGTTGCCGAGTCCACACCGCCCTTGCTCGCCCAGTAGCCGAGCGACAGGTTCAGCTGCCCGACTATCGCGGCAACGATCAGAACGGCGACGGCGATGCGCAGCACCGCGAAAAGAATCCTCATGGCGATACTGTAGCGGCGCTAGGGCTGGAGTCCACGAAGCGCAGGTTCCTCGCTGTTGGACTCCACGGAGGATCCGCTGAGGTACGCGACAAGGTTGCCTCCGAGCACGGCGTAGTCGTACCAGTTGGCCTTCGGGCTGTCGAGGCTCCATGCCTCGTCGCCCGTGCGCGTCTCCACCGCGATGAGCTCGGCGTCCTCGTTGCCCTGCAGGTACATGAGGCTGGTGTTCATGCCGATGATGCTGAGCTGCCAGTTGCCGTCATCGGACACCTCGAGCGTGTAGAGCTCCTCGCCCGAGGTGAGGTCGACCGCGGTGGTCTCGTTCTCATCGTCGCCGAGAGGGAGGAAGATCAGGCCAGCCGTGCCGTCAATCCCGGGAAGGATCGCACCGCCGAGCTCATCGTCGATCGTCCACAGCTCCTCACCGTCCGACATGCGCAACGCTGTCACCCTCTCGTCCTCGTAGTCTGCGAGAACCATCACCTCGGAGCCGAACAGCAACGGATAGGTG
>JBIIAR010000074.1:0-8967 GCA_044239765.1 Microbacteriaceae bacterium | reverse complement strand
ACCTCGACGCGTACAACAACGTTCCATCGGTGGGCCACGCGCATCCGTGGGTTGTCGCCGCGATCGCCGAGCAGGCCGCAACCCTCAACACCCACACCCGCTACCTGCAGGAGGGCATTCTCGACTACGCCGAGCAGGTGCTCGCGACGCTGCCCGCCGAGCTGGAGACCATGATGTTCGCCTGCACCGGCAGCGAGGCCAACGACCTTGCGCTGCGCATCGCCAAGCACGTCACGGGCGGCACCGGTGTGGTCGTGACCAGCAACGCGTACCACGGCGTCACCACCGAGATCGCCGCGATCTCTCCCTCCCTCGGCGGCCTCGACTCACTAGCCGCCTGGGTGCGCGTCGTCGAGCCGGACGACCTCGCCGGCGTGGGGGCGGCCTTCGATGAGCTCGCGGCAGCGGGGGTGAGGCCGGCCGCCCTCATCGTCGACACGATCCTCGCGAGTGACGGCGTCATCCCCGCCATTAAAGGACTGGCGGAAGCGGTGGCCGCCACCAGGGAACGCGGCGCCCTGTTCATCGCCGACGAGGTGCAGCCCGGCTTCGGTCGCCTCGGCCACGGCATGTGGGGCTTCGATCGCTACGGGGTGTCGCCCGACCTCGTGACCGTCGGAAAGCCGATGGCCAACGGCCACCCCGTCGCCGCGGTCATGAGCCGCCGCGAGTACACCGAGTCGTTCGGCCGCAGCGTGCGCTACTTCAACACCTTCGGCGGCAACACCGTGTCGATCGCGGCAGCGCAGGCCACCTTCGACGTGCTGCGCGACGAGGGGCTGATCGTCAACGCCCGCGTTATCGGCGAGCGCCTGCTGCGCGACCTTCGGGCCATCGACAGCTCTCTGGTTGCGGACGTGCGCGGCGCTGGCCTGTTCATCGGTGTCGAGCTGCAGCGGGACGGCAGACCCGCCACCGCTGAGACCCTCGCCGTCGTGAACGAGCTGCGGCAGCGGCGGGTGCTGCTGGCCGCATCGGGGGTGCACAACAGCATCCTCAAGATTCGTCCGCCTCTGCCGTTTGACGCGGACGACGCCGATCGACTTGTCACCGAGCTCGCCGGAGCCCTTGCGCTGCACGGCTGAGTCACGTAGCTTAACGATATTCGTTGTTAACGATAATCGTTAGGAGGCCATCATGGCCAGCAAGACCGAACCCGCGTGGGTAAAGGCGGCAGACCGCGCGTCCATCTGGGCCGTCACCATCGGCGCACTGATCGTCGCCGCGTTGATCCTCATCGGCTTCACAGTGACGACCATCGGCCAACTCTCATCAGGCGAGGTGAGCTTTCCCGTCATCACGGAGACAGCGGTGCCTGCCGGTGAGTTCGGCCAGGACAAGGGCATCACGTCCGCCACCTACACCGAAGCAGAGGTCACGGCCGGGGGGCTCTCGACCTTTCCCTTCGCGGCGTTCATCGCGGCCAACGCCGTCAACACGCTGACCGCGCTCATCGTGGCGCTCGCCCTCGCCTTCATGGGATGGCGCTGGCTCAAGGGCGACCCCTTTCGCACCTCGGTCATCTACAGCGGCATCGCAGCGGCCATCGCACTCATGCTCGGGCCGTTCGTCGCACTGCTGCTCTCCACGACCGCCACCACGCGCGCGCTGCTCGAGATCGCCGGTCCGAAGGAGGGGCGCCCCGACCTCATCTTCGCCGCGGAGTTCAACCTCGCGCCCTTCCTCGCGGGGGTTGGGCTCGCCGTTGTGCTCGGCATCTTCGAAGCGGGTCAGAAGCTCAAGGCCGACACCGAGGGGCTCGTCTGATGCCGCCCACCGACGACGACGAGCAGACCGGCGTGCACTGCCGGCTCGACGAGCTGCTCGTCGAGCGGGGCATGACGCTGACTCGGCTGAGCGAGATCGTGGGCGTCAGCATCGTCAACCTGTCGATCCTCAAGAACGACCGGGCCAAGGCGATCCGCTTCTCGACGCTGACGGCGATCTGCGAGGCGCTCGACTGCGAGGTCGGCGAGCTGCTCGTTACTGCTTAGCGCTGAGCTTCCCTGTTGCGTCGAGCTTGGCCCGCTCCTCTGCCTCGATCTCGGCGTAGACCTTGCGCTCGGTGCTGTCGGCTCGAATGATCGACCGAATGACAAACCAGAAGAGCAAACCGACGAGAACGGTGGGAGCGAGGGAGTAGATGACTCCCCACATGAGGTCTTCGGGCACGAGACAACTCTACGTCGCTATCCGTACGAGGCTGCTGTGTAGAGGCCAAGAGTGATTCCGCCGTCGCCGTTGGTGAAGTCACAGCTCGCCGCAGCGCCGCCCACCACGCAGGTGAAGGGCGGCAGGGTGAGCACCTGCCCCTCGGGCAGCACCCTCGTGATGGCATTGTCTTCGGGGTTGTAGTCGCGCTGCTCTGCGCAGCCGCTCCACCCCGCGAAGTCGTCGAGGCTCTTGCCGCCGACCGAGAGCGAGTAGCCGTCGTAGGGGTTCGAGGTCGAGAGGTCGCATTGCGCGTCGCTCGGCAGCTCGTAGGTCACCAGGCCCTCGTTGCCGGGCGTGATGCCGCAGAGCGCGCCCGGGGCGTCGCCGGAGAAGATCCAGATGTCGCAGCGCACCGCGTGCGTGTCGTCGGTGAAGAAGGCGTAGTGGGCCGACCAGAAGCCGTCGCCGTCCGGATCCTCGTTGAGGCCGCCGGCAATGAGGTAGTCGTCGGGATTGGCAGGCCCGTCGTCCACCGGCTCGGCGATCTCGGTCGGAGTCACGGCAATGGTCGGCTTCTCGGTGGGCGAGTCGTCGGCCGTCGTCGGCGCCTGGGGCGTGCACGCTGCCAGCAGCAGCAACAGCGGGGCAAGCAGAACGACAGCGCGGCGACTCATGCGGTCAGCGTATTGCCGCGACCCAACGCCCGAGAAGGGGGAAACCACTAGTTCACAACGCCAATCATGCTGAGACCGAGCGAGACGGAGGCGCCCATCGCGGGATACTCGCAGGTCGCGACCGCATCGGCCACGGCGCAGCGGAACGGACCAAGCTCGAGCGCCGCGCCCGGAGGCAGCACGAGCGTCGCTGCCGCGATCGCGGCAGAAGGGTACTGGCGGTACTCTGCGCAGCCGCTCACCTGGGCCCGCGGCTGGTCATAGCCCGCATCGGCGGGAATCGCGACGATCCCCACCTCGAAGCCGTCGACGCAGTCGAGTGACGTCGCCACGGGGGCGTAGGTCACGCTCGACTCGAAGGCAGACATGACGAGGCAGCCCGCGACCGGATCGCTCTGCCCGCCGATGGTTATGTCGCAGCGCACCGCTTTGGTGTCGTCCGTCCAGAAGGCGTAGTGAAACAGCTCAGACGACTCGGCGACCGCGTCGGCGGGCTGGTGCTCGACGAGGTAGTCGTCGGCGACGGGCAGAACCGGCTGCGCCGTGGGAGCCTCGGGCGGCTCGATCACCGGCGTCGGCTCAGCCGCGGGAGGCGGGGTCGGGTCACAGCCCGCGAGCAGCAGCAGAAGGGGAACCACGATCACCGCACGCTTCGTCATGCTCCTGCGACGTGTGCGAACCCCGATCGGGTTGACTCAGGGCTGCAGAAAGAACAGCACCGCGATGAGCAGGATCGATCCGGCGAGTGCGACGCCCATGATGAGGCGCGAGGTCTTGCGGTCCACTGGTCAGCCTTTCGCGATCATGCCGAGAATCCCGACCACGACAAGCGATACGGATGCGGCGGCGACAACCAGCCAGAGGAGCACCCGAACAGCCATCGCCATGCACTCAGCCTACGAGCGTTCAGACCGCGACCAGTCGCACGACGAGTGCCTCGTCGGGCTGCAGCAGGGGAGGCTCGAGCCCCACAGCCCCGAGAACGGCGCCGGTCAGGGTGATCCCGTCGGCCACCCACGCCGGCTGGATGCCCGCGTAGGTCGCTGCCTCGGCCCCGATATCGACGACCGATACGCGGTACTCACGCCGCGGGTCGAGACCGGGAATCCGTCGCGTCAGGCGCACCGACTCCCGTGGTGTGTGCAGGCAGGCAATCACGAAGACCGCCTCCGAGCGGTCGGCCGCGACGACTCCGGTCACGATGGGGTCGCTGTCCTCGTCGCCGCGCACGAGTTCGCCGCTGTGCAGCAGGCCGCGCAGCGCCCGGTACTGCTCTGCCCAGACGGTCAGCGCCGCCAGCTCCTCCGTGGATGCCGCGGCGAGGTCCCACTCGATGCCGGCGTGACCGAGAAGGGCGGTGGCGAGCCGGAACGAGAGGGACTGCGAGCGCCCCGTCGTGTGCGCGGGGGCGGATCCCACGTGCGCGCCGAGGTACTCGAGCGGCACGAGCAGGCTGGTCCAGCGCATGATCGCCTGGCGGTCGTGGGCGTCGTTGGTGTCGGAGGGCCAGACCCGCTGGGTGCGCGTGAGCACGCCCGCGTCGATGCGGGCGCCGCCGGAGGAGCACGACTCGATCTCGAGCTCGGGGTGCGCCGCGCGCAGCTCGTCCATCAGCCGGTAGGTCGCGGTCACCTGGGCGTGCACCGAGCCGGCGAGCTGGTCGCGGTTCATGTCCCACTTGAGGTAGTCGATCGGGTACTCGTCGAGCAGGGCGAGCAGTGCGTCGCGCACGTGCTCACGGGCTGCGTCGTTGGCAAGGTCGAGCACGAACTGGTGGCGCCACGAGCGTGTGTCGCTCAGCACCCACTCGGGGTGCTGGCGGGCGAGGGCCGAGTCGAGCGACACCATCTCGGGCTCCACCCAGAGGCCGAACTGCATGCCGGCAGCACGAACCCGCTCGATGAGGGGACCAAGGCCGTCGGGCCAGCGGGCGGGGTCGACGGTCCAGTCGCCGAGGGCGCGGCGGTCGTCGGTGCGTCCGGTCATCCATCCGTCGTCGAGAACGAAGCGCTCGACACCGACGCCGGCCGCGAGATCGGCGAGCGCACCGAGGCGCGGCAGGTCCTGCTCGAAGTAGACGGCCTCCCACGTGTTGAGTGTCAGCGGTCGTGCGCTCGACGGGTGCGCCGCCAGAGCCCGAAACATTCCGTGGAAGCGCGTTGACAGCCCGTCAAGCCCGGCGTCCGACCACGCGGCGTAGGCCCACGGGCTGACGTACTCGTCGCCCTGCTCGAGCCGGATCTCGCCGGGAGCCAGCAACTCCCCCACCGCGATCGCGCTGAGCCCGACGGCAGACCGGTCGATCCAGCTGCGCTTGTCGCCGCTCCAGCCGAGGTGCACCGCCCAGACCTCGCCGTGGCGAAAGCCGAAGCCGGGGGTGCCCGCGACGGTGACGTAGGCGTCGTCGTGGCCGTTGCGGCCGTGGCGCGACTCCCGCAGCGCCGTGCCGTGCTGGATGCGGGCGCGCTGCGGCTGCCGTTCCGCCGCCCACACGCCGGTGAAGTCGAGGCGCTCCTGGGCGACGGCTGGCAGCGGCAGCACGGTCGCCAGCGATGCCAGCGCATAGGGCTGCGCGTCGAGGTTGGTGAGGCGGCTGCGAGCGTGCAGCACGCCGTGCGCGTCGAGAAGCAGCTCGACCACGAGCGACAGACCCGACCCGGTGAGGGTGACTCGCACCCCGGTCTCGACCGGCTCGACCGCCGAGAGTGCGAGCGTCACACCCTCGAGTGCCGGCAGCCCGGTCCAGCCGTCCGCCAGCAGCGGCACGAGGCCGAGGCGAATCGGTGCGTCGGCAGCGCTGGGCCCGACCACTCGCACGCGCGAGTCGGCGAGCGTCTCGAGCTGCGCGTCGGTGAGGGCTCCGAGGTCGGCGCCCCAGTGGATGACGGCGGGAACGACCGCGCCGCGGGCATCCAGCACGAGGCTGGTACCCGCGGCGCGGAGGTGGATGATGCGAGAGGTGATGACTATCCCTTGACCGGAATTGCCGCGGCCTTCAATGCCGCGATCGTCTTATCCTGCCCGCTCGTGAGGGCATCGAGAAGGGTTCCCGATCCCGACACCGCCGCAGAGAAGCCGTCGGCAACATCGGTGTAGGTCTGCGTCATCGTCGGGCCCCAGGTGAAGTCGGGATTGACGTTCGTTGCAGCATCGGCGAACACGTCGTAGATCTTCTGCCCGCCGTAGAAGTCCAGGCCCTCGGCGAAGACCGGGAGCGAGGCACCGTCAACGGTGGCCGGGTATATGTTCGCCGACTTGTTCATGGCGGTGAGGGCATCGGCGTCGCTGTTCAGCCACAGGGCGAACTGCGCGGCCTCGTAGGGGTGGTCGCTGCCAGAGAGCACCGCGGTGGTCGAGCCACCCCAGTTGCCTGCGGCCGACTCGCCCTCGGTCCACTGCGGCATGGGGGCAACCGCCCACTTGCCGCTCGTGTCGGGCGCGCCGCTCGAGATGGTGTTGGCTCCCCAGACAGCAGAGACCCAGGTCCACATCTCGCCGGAGTTGTAGGCGGCGTTCCACTCGTCGGTCCACGGGGCGACAGTGCCGACGAGGTCCTCGTCGAGCAGGCCCTGCCAGTAGTCGGCGACCTTCGTCGACTCTGCGGAGTCGAGCGTCACATCCCAGCTCTCGCCGTCGTTGGCGAACCACTGGCCGCCGGCCTGCCAGACGAGTCCGGCGAAGGCGTTGATGTCGGACTGCGAGAAGTTGGTGATGTAGCCACCCTGCTCGCGGATGATGGCGGCGTCGGCCGCGTACTCATCCCACGTGGTCGGCACGTCGAGCCCGGCGGCCTCGAACAGGTCGGCGCGGTAGTAGAGCGCTTCCGGTCCGATGTCCTGCGGGATCGCGTAGACGGCGTTCTCCTCACCGAAGGTGACCTGGTTCCAGGTCCAGTCGATGAACGTGCTCTTCGCGTCGGTGATGCCGGCGCAGTCGGCGAGGTTGACGACGCCATCCTGCACACGGAAGTTCGGCAGCGCGTCGTACTCGATCTGGCCGAGGTCGGGGGCGTTGCCTGCCTCGATCTGGTTGAAGAAGTTCTTGTAGGTTCCGCCGTTGCCGTTGGGGCCGGTCTGAACCTCAACCTGAATATCGGGGTTCTCATCGTTCCAGATGGCGACGGCATCCTCGATGCCGGGCAGCCATGACGTGAACGTGAGGTTGACCTTGCCTTCGGAGGGGGTGCAGGCGGCGGCGTCTGCGCCGTCGGTGCCTCCTCCCGTCGAGCAGGCCGAGAGCGCGAGGGCCGATACGAGCAGCAGTGCTCCTCCGGCCAATGCGGTGCGGTGGGACATGTGGTGTTCCTTCCTTGGATCAACAGTGATGCGTTGGGTACCGCTCGGTCCGGACCGATTGGGCTTGTGACCGCTCATTTGAGGCCCCCGGCTCCGAGCCCGTTGCGCCAGAAGCGCTGCAGGCCGAGGAAGGCGATGATGAGCGGAATGATCGAGAGCAGCGCGCCGACGATGACGTATGCGCGGATCTCAGGAATCTGGCTGACCTGCGTGTTCCACACGTAGAGGCCCATGGTGACGGGGAAGAGCTCCTCGTCACGCAGCATGATCAGCGGCAGGAAGAAGTTGTTCCAGATCGAGACGAACTGGAACAGGAAGATCGTCACCATCGCTGGCGCCATGAGGCGCGTCGCAACGGTGAAGAAGGTGCGCACCTCGCCGGCGCCGTCGATGCGGGCGGCCTCGATGATCTCGTCGGGCACGCTCGACGTCGCATAGATGCGCGCGAGGTAGACGCCGAAGGGGCTCACGAGGCTGGGCAGGAAGACCGACCAGAAGGTGTTGGTGGCGCCGATCTGGCTGAACAGCAGGAACAGGGGGAGCGCCATTGCGGTGGCGGGAACCAACACGCCACCGAGAATGACGTTGAAGGCGGCCTCGCGGCCACGGAAGGCGTACTTGGCGATCGCATAGCCCGCCATGGTCGCGAAGAGGGTCGCGAGCAGGGCGCCGGCACCGGCGTAGAGAATGCTGTTCAGCATCCAGCGGAAGAAGACGCCATCACGGTAGGTCGCGAGGTTGGCGATGTTCTCGAACAGGTTGAAGTCGCCGAACCACAGCGGGTTCGTCGTGGTGAACTGCGATCGATCCTTCGTGGATGCCACGAACAGCCACCAGATCGGCACGAGAAAGTAGAAGGCGCAGATCAGCATCACCAGCATGGCGGCGCTGCGGGAGAGAAGGCTCTCGCGGGCTGCCCCGCGGCGAGTCACGTCGGTGCTCATGCGTCGTCCTTTCGCTGCGTGAACTTGAGCACCCCGAACGAGAGCGCGAAGGTGAAGAGCGCGAGCACCACAGAGAAGGCGGCCGCGAGGTTGACGTTCGGCACCGCCGCCGTCGAGTAGATGGCGAGGTTCGGGGTGAAGGTGCTGGTGACGGCTGAGGTGAAGCTCTTGAAGACCTGCGGCTCGGCGAGCAGCTGCAGGGTGCCGATGATCGAGAAGATCGCGGTGAGCGTGATCGCCGGGCGAACCAGGGGAATCTTGATCGACCAGGCAATGCGAGCCTGCGAGGCGCCATCGAGACGGGCGGCCTCGTAGATCTCGGTGGGGATCGCCAGCAGCGCAGAGTAGATGATGAGCATGTTGTAGCCCACGTAGACCCAGGTCACGACGTTGGCGATTGCCCAGAGCACGAGATCCGCGCCGAGAAAGTCGATCTGGCCGGTGATCGCGGTGAAAGGCGAGAGCTTTGGCGAGTAGAGAAAGCCCCACATGATCGCGGCGATCACACCGGGTACGGCATAGGGCGCGAAGAAGGCGAGGCGAAAGAACCTCTTGCCCTTCACGAGCGGAGAGTCGAGCAGCAGGGCCAGCAGCAGCGCGACGCCGAGCATGACCGGAACCTGCACGACCCCGAAGGTGAGAACGCGCAGCACCGCCGCCCAGAAGGCCTCGTTCTGAAAGACCTGCACGTACTGGGTCAGTCCGCCGAAGACCTGGGTGGCCTTGCCGAAGGTGCCCTCGCGCTCCACCGTGAGCAGCGACTGGTAGACCGCGTAGCCGATCGGCACGAGGTAGAAGAGTGCGAACAGCAGGCCAAAGGGCCCGAGGAAGATGGCGAGAGCGGCCGGATGCCGGATCCCCTTTCTGCGCCTAGCAGTGGCTTCAAGCGACATTGCCTGT
>JBIIAR010000073.1:0-8968 GCA_044239765.1 Microbacteriaceae bacterium | reverse complement strand
CACCGACTCGGCGGCACTGCTCGAGCGATTTCCCGCTGGCACCATCACCGTGACGGTGTCGGAGCAGCGATCCCAGCTGCGCAACCGCGAGGTGGCTCTGGAGAAGCTCGCGACCCTGCTGCGCGAGGCCCTCGCGTCGCCTCCCCCACCGCGGCGCCCCACGAAGCCCACCAGGGGCTCAGCGCGTCGCCACCTCGTGTCAAAGCAGCAGCGTTCCACAACGAAGAGGCAGAGGCAACGCCCTGTTGACGAATGATCACTTCCCATAGGCTCTGATCATGGAGAAGCGACCGCTCAACCCTTTCCTCACCGCCCTGTTCGTGCTCGCCGGCGCAGGACTGCTCGTCGGACTGCTGCTGGTGCTTGTCGGCTACCGGCTCAGTGAGAGCTTCGACGCCACCACCGAGGATCCGAGCGCCGGGCTGGCCCAGCTGGCGATCGGCTCGCAGCTGGGCGCGCTGGGCTTCATCGCCTTGTTCATCGCGCTGGCGGCGGCCGCGGTCATGTGGCGTCCGGCGGTCGCAGAGAGGCCCGATCCGGCGCTGGCCGACTCACTGTAGGCCTTGACGCATCACTTGTTATTTGCAAGTGTGAGGTCATGAGCGAGTTCACCCTTCCCGATTCGATGACGGGCAAGGCCAGTCCGGCCAAGGCGGCCGTCGGCGATCAGCCGGTGGCCGACTACATCGCGAGCCTGCCGCAGCCCCACCGTGGCATTGCCGAGGCCATCGATGCACTTGCTGCCGCGACTGTGCCGACGCTCGAGCGCTCGATCAAGTGGGGCATGGCCTACTACGGTGCCGGTGACGGCTGGTGCTTCAGCAGCGGAGGCTTCACCGGTCACGTGAAGCTCATGTTCATCAATGGCGCAACGCTGCTCGACCCCGTTCCGCCGGTGACTCCCGAGGGCATGGGCAAGGCGACCCGCGGCGTCGAGCTCGCGTCACTCGATGAGATCGACGACGCGCAGCTGAGATCGACGACGCGCAGCTGAGCTCGTGGATGCGGCAGATCACCTCGGTGCCTGGCATCGGTGGTGGCAAGAAGCGCTAGAGCGAAGACGCGCCGATGACCGCAAGCAGCTGCAGCTTCTCATAGCTCTCGCTGCCCGGCACCGCCGTGTAGACGAGCAGCATGTGCGACTGCTCCGGGTCGAGAAGCGACTGGCAGCTGAGCTCGAGCTCGCCGAGCTGCGGGTGCACGAAGTGCTTCACCTCGTTGGGCCGGATGCCGACCTCCTGCAGCTCCCAGACTTCGCGAAACCACGCGCTCTCGGCGAGCAACTGCTCGGCGATCTGCGCGGCGCGCGACCTGGGACCCCGCAGCGCGACAGCCTCGCGTAGGCCGGACGCGAACATGCGGGTGAGGTGGTCGTGCTCCGACGGGTCATAGCGCGCTCGCGTCGCCGGGTCGGTGAACCAGCGGTAGCCGATGCTTCTCGCCGCCCCGGTGACGTTTGTCAGGTCGCCCGTCAGCGCGGCACCGAGCGCGTTCTGCCGCAGCGTCTCGCCGAGTTCCGTCACAATCTCGGCCGGGGTGTCCTCTAGGCGGTCGAAGATGCGCAGCAGCCCGGGGCTGATGTGGTCGGTGCCACTCCCCCGACTCGGCGGGGTGTGTCCGGCCAGCCGGTAGACGTGGTCGCGCTCATCGAGCGACAGGTGCAGCCCCTGGGCGATAGCCGCGATCATCTGCTCGCTGGGCTGCGGACCACGCTCCTGCTCGATGCGCGAGTAGTAGTCCGTCGACATGTATGCGAGCGCGGCAACCTCTTCACGGCGCAGTCCTATGGTTCGTCGCCGTTGTCCGCGCGGTAGTCCTACGTCTTCGGGCTGCAGGCTCTCGCGGCGCAGCCGCAGAAACTCGGCGAGCGCGGTTCGGTCGATGGGCATGGTCTATGTCTACCCCGCCGGGGAGTCGCTAACCACGGATCGATGATCCCTGTTTAGCTCGCGCTCAGTGCCGCACAGTTGCCCCATGACCTTCACACTTCCTGACCTCACCGGTACCCGCGCTCTCGTGACGGGTGGCAGCGACGGCATCGGACTCGGCATCGCCACCCGACTTGCCGCCGCCGGCGCTGAGCTGATCCTGCCGGTGCGCAACGCCGCGAAGGGCTCGGCGGCCGTCGCCACGATCCTCAACGCCCACCCGAGTGCCCGCGTCACCCTGCGTGACCTCGACCTGTCGTCCCTCTCCTCGATCGCCGCCCTCGGCGCGACCCTGCAGCGCGAAGGCGACCCCATCCACCTGCTCATCAATAACGCCGGCGTCATGACCCCGCCCAACCGCCAGGTGACCGCCGACGGCTTCGAGCTGCAGTTCGGTACCAACCACCTCGGGCACTTCGCCCTCGTCGCCCACCTGATGCCGCTGCTGCGTGCGGGCAACGCCCGTGTCACGTCGCAGATCAGCATCGCGGCCAACAGCGGTTCAATAAATTGGACGGACCTCAACTGGGCTTCGTCGTATAACGGCGGGCGAGCCTACAGCCAGAGCAAGATCGCCTTTGGACTCTTCGCCCTCGAGCTGCAGCGCCGCTCTGAGCAGCACGGCTGGGGTATCACGAGCAACCTCAGCCACCCCGGGGTGGCCCCCACGAACCTGCTGGCCGCGCAAGAGACGTTGGGTCGCGCCAAGCCCGCGACGGGCCGAGGACTGATCGGCGCACTCTCACGGCGCGGCATCCTGCTCGGCACAGCCGAATCGGCCGCCCTCCCAGCCCTCCTTGCCGCCACTTCGGGCACGCCGTCCCTGTTCTACGGGCCGAGCGGCCCCGGACACCTGGGCGGCCCGCCCGCGGAGCAGAAGCTCTACTCGCGACTGCGCAGCACCGAGGATGCGGCGCGCATCTGGGCTGCATCGGAGGAGCTGACGGGCGTCACCTTCTAAGGCGCTTTGTTGAGTTGCACCATGGAGTTGTAGAGCTGCTTCTCTGTCATAGACGGCTCGGGGTTCGCATGAGCGCGCTCGGCCCGGTAGGCGTCGAGCATGAGGTAGAGGTGGCGCCGCCAGGCGGTAGGCGCCACCTCCCTCGTCGCGTCGATCATGCGGCCGTTGCTCCAGATGAGGTTGACGATGTCAGCCCGGGTGAGGTCGGCGCGCACGGCCCCCGCCTCCTGCGCTCGGTGCAGCACGTCGTCGATCTGCTCGCACATCAGATCGTGAAAGCGCTCGGTCTCGGCATTGCCCGGAAAACGGCGTGAGAGGAAGTCGTTGAACCCGCGGTCCCCCGCCTGAACGCGGAAGAGGCCCTCGAGGTACTGCACGAAGGCGTCCCACGGGTTCTCGATCTGGAGGGCGGTGTTCGCCTCGGCGAGGAACTCCGTGAGCAGAGGTTCAAACGCCGCCACGAGCAGGTCAAGGCGGGTGGGAAAGTGGCGGTAGAGGGTGCCGATGGCAACTCCCGCATCCCGCGCGATCCGCTCGAGTGAGGCGTCGACGCCGCGGGCGGCGAACTCTCGTTGCGCGGCCTCGATGAGTCGATCGTGGTGCTGCTGGGCGTCGCGTCGCCGCGGCAGCCGCGCCTGCTCGACCTCGTTGGTGCTCACTTCGCCAATCTACCTCGGAATAAACGGAGGCACCCCTCATGTTGTGATCAGAACAACCGGAGGGGTGCCTCACCTTGGCAGTCCACGACCTCGAAGTTAGGAAGCATCATGACCACCATCAGCATCATCGGATCGGGCAACATGGCCGCAGCAATCGGCACTCGTGCGGCACAGCATGGCCACACCGTCGAGCTCATGAACCGCGATCGAGCGAAAGCGCAGGCGCTCGCTGACCAGATCGGACACGGCGCAACCGCCGGCGAGTTCGGTGCGACGCCCGCCGGTGAGATCGTCGTCATCGCGGTGCTGTACGCCGCGGCGGTCGACGTCGTCGCCCAGTTCGGCGACGCGCTGGCCGGCAAGATCCTCGTCGACATCACCAACCCCTTCAATGCCGATGGCACGGGAGTGGTCACAACCGAGGGCAACTCCGTCGCTCAGCAGATCGCCGCCGTCGCGCCTGACAGCGCTCATGTCGTGAAGGCCTTCAACATGCTCTTTCGCGGAGTGATCACTGCCGGTAAGCCCGTCGACGTGTTCTTCGCCGGCGGCAGCCCCGAGTCGCGAGCGCGCTTCTCCGCGTTTCTGCAGAGCCTCGACTTTCGTGCCCGCGACGCTGGAGGCCTCGAGATGACCTACGCCCTGGAATGGGCGAGCATCGCTCTCATGGGTCTGGCGCGCAACGGCGCTGGCTTCGACATGGCTCTGGCGACCCAGAAGCTGTGACCTACTGCCGTCGTCGGGCGAGCTGTTGCCGTAGCGTCAACACATGACCGTCATCGGGTACCTCATCGCCGCACTCGCGAGCATCTTCATCGGCAACGCCATCCCCCACCTCACCCGCGGCAGCGCCGGCTACCTGCACCGCGTGCCGTGGCGCGTTCCGGCGTCGGCCGCCGAAAACGTTCTCTGGGCGGCAATCAACCTGCTCATCGGAATCTGGCTCGCCTACTGGGCCGCGACCTTCGACCTCTGGCCCCCGCTCGCCCTCACCGTCGGCGTCATCGTCGGCGGTGGGGTGCTCGCCCTCATCGGCACCGCTTTCAGAACAACCCGAAGGAACGCGGGCAGCAGCCGAACTAGCGCGCAGTGCCTTATTCAGCGAGCGTACGTTAGCCATTCCAGGACGAAACTGCCGACCGCGAAAGCTACACCCACGATCGCTGCCACGTTGAGCGCGATCACCCATCCACTTGGGCTTTTACGGAGCTCAGCGACTGACAAGCGTTCAGCCATTAGTTCAAGAATTTCATTCTGCGCGCGAAGCAGCGACGAGACTTCTTCGTAGTTCGACACTTCTCGGCTGGCTGGGATGACGCGGTCTTCACTCGGCTGAATTGCGCGAGAGTCAGACATCCAGTCTTGTACTGGAAAATCAAGATCGCCAATGAGGGAGAAGGTCTTCGTCTTCATCGACGAAGAAGCCGCGCTGTCAATCAATCCAGTGAGCGAAGCAGACACCGCAGCCATCCCGCTCGCACCAAAGCCATCAACCGTCTCGCCAAGCAGCGACGAGACCTTCAGCGACTCCGTGAAGGACGTCATCGACGCCGCAAGACCAGTCCCGAGACCAGAGCTGAATCCCTCGAACACCGACGAGATGCCCAGCGCCTCAGTGAGCGAAGCAGACACCGCAGCCATCCCGCTGTCGAGACGCGGAATGCCTGAAAGGACGGAGGCTAGCTTCGTTGTTTGCGTGAGAGCTATCGCTAGCTCAGACATACGCTCATCCGCTCTGGCATCAAGGCCCGAAGGTCGCACTGCGCCGACCGGCAGGGCCTCAGACTCGGGCTTAATGTCACGCGCGGCTGCCATTGAATCTCCCGGAGTAAATGAAGGGTAATGAGTTAAGTGTCACTCGAACGGGTGTCATTTGAGACGGAATCGCCGGGTTTCGCCCAAACACTGGTCTTGACCTTGCG
Organism: Microbacteriaceae bacterium; assembly: GCA_044239765.1. Lineage (GTDB taxonomy): Bacteria > Actinomycetota > Actinomycetes > Actinomycetales > Microbacteriaceae > Conyzicola. The sequence continues at coordinate 3,498 of JBIIAR010000073.1, read as the reverse complement.
AACACATGGCGTCTCCGGAGGAGGGGCTCGTCTAGACCAGAGTCTGATGCGCTCGAGAACTTCGGATCCCGGCCTATCGGCCTGAGGGGACGGGCCAACCGGCTCGCCGAGATTGAATTGGGCGGGGCGTCGTCTTCGCTTAAGGATGGTCGAGTTACCGGGCAGCCGAACTAGCGCAGCTCTCGCTACCCTGATCGCATGAGCCGCAGCGGAACCTTCAACTACACGATCGAGGCGCCCGGTGATGCCGCGACCGCGGTCGCACTGCTCAGCGACCCGCGGCGCAATGGCGAACTGCACCCCCTCATCCAGTCGGTTGTCGAGGTGCACGCGCAGCCGGGCGCGATCGCCACCTACCGCATTACCGACCTGCTTCCGGTGGGGCCGCTGCGTCTGCGCATCGTCTACGAGGCGGACGTGATCACCATCACCGAGACGGATGTGGTCACGGTCGCCCGACAGCGCCCGGCAACCACGGTGCACAACGTCACCCGCGTCGCGACGACGCCCAACGGCGTGACGGTGGACGTGTCGATCACGTTGACCGCCCCGACCCCGCTATTCGGCTACGCGTTTCGCACCGCGCGTACCGCGCACCTGGAGCTCGGCGAGAGGATCTCGGCACGTCTCGCCGATCTCGGCTAGCTAAACTGCCGCCGTGACCGACCACCGCAGAATGCTGCTCGACACCGCCTCGCTCTACTTCCGCGCGTTCCATGGCGTGCCCGACACCGTGCGGTCGCCCGACGGCAAGCCGGTCAACGCGATGCGCGGGCTGCTCGACATGATCGCGAAGCTCGTGGGCGAGTTCGAGCCAACCGATCTCGTCGCCTGCTGGGACGATGCCTGGCGGCCGCGCTGGCGGGTCGAGCTGATCCCGTCGTACAAGGCGCAGCGCGTCGAGCGCGAGACCGACGCCGGTTCGGTCGAGGCGGTGCCCGAGCTGCTGACCCCGCAGATCCCGGTGATCCGCGAACTGCTGAACGCGCTCGGCATCCCGGTGGTCGGGGCTGCGGACCACGAGGCCGACGACGTCATCGGCACGCTGGCCAGTCACTCGAGAATGCCCGTCGACGTCGTGACCGGTGACCGCGACCTCATCCAACTCGTCGACGACAAGCGATCGGTACGGGTGATCTACACCGGCCGGGGCATGTCGCACCTCGAGCTGCTCGACGACGCGACCGTCGAGGCCAAGTACGGCGTCACGCCGCGACAGTACGTCGACTTCGCCGTGCTGCGCGGCGACCCCAGCGACGGCCTGCCCGGCGTCGCTGGGGTGGGCGAGAAGACTGCACTGTCGCTGCTCAAGGAGTTCGGCGATCTCGCCGGCATCCAAGCTGCCGCCGCCGACCCCTCGGCCGCTCTCGGGTCCGCGGTGCGGGGCAAGATCACGGCCGCGACCGACTATCTCGCCGTTGCGCCGAAGGTCGTGGAGGTGGTGCGCGATCTCGAACTGGGCGAGCACGGCGGGCTCGGGCCCGAGCGTTCGGATGCACTCGACGAACTGGATGCGACGTGGGGTCTCGGTTCGTCGCTCAAGCGCGCACGGGCCGCGTTGGCGAAGGCCCGGCCTGCATGAGGTTAATGAGGCTGCGCCGCGATCAGCTCGTCAACGCGAGGTAGACAAGACTCAGCTCTCCGCCCGGGTGACGCAGATTATCTGCCCGTAATCGGAGGCAAAAAGAAGCGCTGAGTCTCGCCGGGGCTAGAACTGGAGAGAGTCGGCCACATTGCCGATGAGGCTGATTGCCTAGCCGTTCTTGATCCAAAGCTTGTTTAAGAGCGATTGGCTACGACCCGCCGAGAAGTACCACGGCGTGAAGCTCCGCGCGCAATGTAGGAAAAGCTCTGCGGGATCGCGGGCGCCGGCGTCAACTCGGACAGGGGTTGGGAGCGTTCGTAGCGCTTTGCGACGTCGACAACTATCGCCACGGCATGCTCAGAACTCGCGTAGTAATCGCCGAAGCTATCTCGGTCGATGATGCCCACATCGCCGAACGCATCCCATATCGCGTCAGGGGCGCCGACAACCATCTCCCTTATCCGGAACTCACCAACAATCCTCTGGACAGGGGAGGTCGCGTAAATCAGAACTGTCGTGATGTCGCTGGCCAGTCTTCGCTTGCGAAACTCGACCTGCTTATTCCCGTCGAGAATCGCATCCGCATAGCGCGGGTGGATTGCCATCAACGCTACGCGCTCAGTTGCTGGTGCACCCATTGGATCCCCTCATGGTTTGACACTCTCATGATTGCCTGCGGTTGGGCCTTTAGGACGCTCGCCGCGATCAGTTCGTCGAGGGTCCACGATTCGGGCAAGAAGCGATCTTGACGGAACAGTACGGCGATGACGCCACTCTCACACATACTGGCGACTTGATCGGCGCTGTACACGGTGCGCCGCCCGACAAGTTCCAGCACTTCGGCCGGGTCGGAAGATCGAAGCGTGGTCTCGACGACACCTATGGCCGCAACCGCGCCTGTGGCGTACCGCCTGCCTGATTGTTTTGGTGCCGAACGATAGAAGAGGACAGTCGCCCCGGGAGGCAAGTCCTTGATCTTCGCGTTGCTCAGGTATGCCTTGCGAATAGCGTTTCCGAAGGGGCCAATCTCAATGCCGGACATACCCGGAAGCGCGGTGTCCATAGAAGGGCTGTCAGGGAATAGGCCCGCATACCAATTGGGCTGAATGGGGATGACGTAGATCGGACTGCCGGGAGCCACTGCTGGCGGTCCATAGAGCACGTGGTGCTCCAGGTGGCCAATTGCAACTGCTGACGGAGGAACCAAGGTTTTCTCGAAGGCCCACTCTTTCTGACTGCCAGGCAGCAGTCCGAGATCGACAAAGCCAAACATCTCCAAGAATCGCACGAGCTGTTCTTTCTCGTCGTCCTTAATGACCGTCACAAACATGGACTCCACGCGCATCTCATGCGCCCATGCGAGCACCGTTTTCAGCAGGAGTTCGCCAAGCTTCTCCCCGCCTGCTCTGGCGTCGACCTTGAAGGTCGAGAGCTTCATCGCCTTCTTCCCCGCGATGAGGGGGTGGTCGTCGATTGGCTTCACGATCGCGATCGCGCGATACCCACCGTCTGCGTCTTCAACGACCCACGTGCGTCGCGTGATATCAGGAGCGACCTTGGTCCGCACCCATGTATCAAACTCGTAGTCAGTTCGGAGCGAGTCGAATATGGCCTCATCGAGACGCAGTAGAGCTGCACTAATGAGCTTCACTTGTGGCGGCGCGGATGGGTCCTCCGGATATAGCGTACGAAGGAATTCCCTTACCTCGACCGGGCGGAGCACTCTCTCACTCAGATCGAGACGAGCCGCCTTTCTAATCAGCCTTTCGTCGCTAGTGACCAAATGGGTCGCCGCGCCAGCGTGCAAGGCGGCAAGTAGGCGAAGGTCGCGATGGTCGTTTGTTCCAGCGATCGGGCTTCCTGCCTTGGCAGCAAACTCAGCGGATATCGGAGGCTCTTCGATCCGCTCGTAC
>JBIIAR010000072.1:0-9012 GCA_044239765.1 Microbacteriaceae bacterium | reverse complement strand
CCACCCCGACCCGGCACAGCAGCTGAAGACGGTTCGCGACGTGATCGGCGAGGTCGGCGCCCGCGACATCCCCGAGATTGTCGTCTTCAACAAGGCGGACCTCGCGGATGACACCCAGCGCATGCTGCTGTCGTCACTGGAGCCGCGTGCGGTCTTCGTCTCTGCCCGCACGGGTGAGGGCGTCGACGAGCTGCAGCGCGCGATCGCGTCGGCGCTGCCCGCGCCGGAGCTCGAGGTCACCCTGCTCGTGCCCTACGACCGCGGCGAGGTCATCTCGAAGCTGCACCTCACCGGCCGCGTCAAGTCGACCGACTACGTCGAAGAGGGCACCCGCGTGGTCGCCATGGTGCACCCGCGCAACATGGGCGACGTTCAGGAGTTCGTGGTCTGAGCCCGCAGCAGCAGGCTTCCGATGAGAATCCCGGCCCAGGCGGCGATGGTGAGAATTCCGATCACCATCGCCTCCGGGCTGCCGGTGGTGACCCCGACGATGATCAGCACGACCCCGACGAGGGGCGCGCTCCACGTGCCGTACCGGTTGACGAACAGCGGTGGGATGACGCCACTGACCATGCCCAACACATAGAACCAGACAACGCAGGCCGCGATCGCGCTGACGCCGATGAGCATCCACGGGGCAGAGTCGGAGCCCATGCTGGCCAGCACCAGCCCCGTGAACCCCACGGCGAATAGCACGCCGACGATGGGGGAGACCCACGCGCTCTTCGGCGACATCGTCGCTGATCCCGCTGCGGCAGCACCGCCGAGCAGCCCAGAGAAGAGGCCGCTGACGCCGCCGTAGATGAGCGCGGTTTCGGTGTCGGGGTCGACAGGCCAGACAATGCCGAGCAGCCAGATGCCCAGGCCCAGCCCCACGATCGGGCCGACGATGAGCAGGGGAGCGACGCTGCGTGTGGGCGGCGCAGCAGCGCCGCGCGGCTTCGACGGCGTGCGCCGCGATCTGTTGCTCATTGGGCCAAGACTACGTTCCGGGGCGCGGGCTGCTGCCGCGCTCATGAAATCGAGGGGCCGGCGGTTGCGCCCCTCGATTTCATGAGTGCGCGGTGGGCCAGGCCCGTGAGAGGCCCGCGAGCCGCGTAACACAACGACACAGCGAGCAGCACGGGCATAGGCTGTTCTGGTTGCCACGCGTCGTCTCGACGCACCGGCACGCGAGCGACAGCAGAGCCCTGCACCCGCCCATCCTGTTGCGTAGTTAAGGAGGGGTTGTGCCTACGTTTTCGTTCGAGCTGTACCCGCCGCGCAACGCTGCCGCGGAGGCCGCCCTGCTCGAGTCGCTCGACCATCTGGTCGCGGCTGGCCCCGAGTTCATCTCGGTCACCTACGGGGCCGCCGGCACCACGAAGGGCGCAAGCCTCGAGGTGCTGCAGCGCGTCATGAGCCGCACCCGCGCGATGGCGCACCTCACCTGCGTGGGGTCGTCGTATGCGGAGTCGGCCCGTCTCATCCGTGAGTTTCTCGACTCGGGGGTCACCAGCTTTCTGGCACTGCGCGGCGACCCACCCGTGGGCGTCGCCGAGGGCGAGCCCTTTCTCGGCGATCTGGGCAGCGCGGGCGAGCTCGTGCAGCTCATTCACCGCGTGCAGGCCGAGCGGGTGCCTTTCACGCAGGAGCCGGTGCCCGGGTTTCCTGCCGCCACAAGAATCGCGGACCGCACCAAGGTGACGATCGCGGTCGCCGCCTTTCCCAACGGTCACCCGCGATCCCGCAGCGTCGAGCAAGACCTCGACACCCTTTTGGCGAAAGAGGCGGCCGGCGCCAACCTGGCGATCACGCAGCTGTTCTTCGACGCCAACGACTACCTGCGGTTCGTCGACCAGGCCCGTGCGGCCGGTGTGACCATGCGGATTCTGCCGGGCATCATGCCGGTGCTCAGCCCTGCGCGGCTGCGCCGCATCATCGAGCTGACCGACGAGAAGCTACCGCCCGAGGGGCAGCGCGCCGTCGGCATCCAGCATGCGATCGAGCTGGGCTCCGCAGTTCTCACCGGTGACGAGCCCGGACTTCACCTCTACACGTTCAACCAGCACGAACCGGTGCTCGCGGTGCTCCGCGGCGTCGGCCTTCTAGAAAGAGAAACAGTATGAGCACCGCATTCCCTACGGGCACGATCCTCGGCTACCCGCGCATCGGCCGCCGTCGCGAGCTGAAGAAGGCCGTCGAGGCGTTCTGGGCCGGAAAGATCTCGGCCGATGAGCTGGAGGCTGCCGCGGCCGAGCTGCGCGCGGTGACGCGTTCACGGTTGGTCGAGCTGGGTCTCGGGCGCACCGACTCGAGCATTCCCGAGGCCTTCAGCTTCTACGACCAGGTGCTCGACACCGCGGTCACGGTCGGCGCCGTGCCGAAGCGCTTCGAGCGACTCGTCAAGGAGGACGGCACGATCGACCTCGCCGGCTACTTCACGATCGCGCGCGGGGAGGGCAACGACGTGCCCGCCGAGATGACGAAGTGGTTCGACTCGAACTACCACTACCTTGTGCCCGAGATCGGGCCCGACACCGACTTTCACCTCGCGTCGGTGCGGCTGCTGCGCGAGGTCGCCGAGGCGACCACCTCGGGATACCGCACCCGCCCGGTCATCGTCGGCCCGGTCACCTTCCTGCTGCTGTCCAAGGCCGCCGAGGGCAGCCCCGCCGGCTTCGCGCCTCTCGACCGCCTCGACGACCTGCTGCCGGTGTATGCGGAGCTGCTGGCCGGTCTGACCGCCGTCGGCGCGGAGTGGGTGCAGTTCGACGAGCCCGCCCTCGTGTCGGAGTCCATCGAGACGCCGCGGTCGACCGTGCTGCAGGCCACGGCGCATGCCTACGAGATGCTCGGCGCCGTTCCGGCCCGCCCGCAGCTGTTCGTGGCAGCGCCTTACGGCTCGCTCGACGATGCACTGCCGGTGCTGCTCGCCAGCCCGGTCGAGGCCATCGGGGTCGACCTGGTTCGCGGTTCGCTCCCGCAGCGGGTCGAGCCTGTCGAGACCGGTACCGAGACCGGGGTTTCGACAGGCTCAACCCGCACGACGATCGTCGGCGGCGTCATCGACGGCCACAACATCTGGCGCGGCGACCTGTCTGCCGCGTTCGACAAGCTGGCGGCAGCGGGCGCGACCTCGGTGTCGTCCAGCACCTCGCTCTTCCACACGCCCCACGACGTCGGCGACGAGCCGCTGCTCGACGACCGCCTCAAGAGCTGGCTCGCCTTCGCCGACCAGAAGGTCGGCCAGATCGCCACGCTCGCGAAGGGACTCGCCGAGGGGCGCGCCTCCATTCAAACCGAACTGGATGCCGCGTCCGCTGCCCTCAAAGACCGTCACGACGCCCCCGGCGTTCGTGACGGCGCCGTGCGCAGCCGTGCAGCCGCCCTGACCGACAAGGACTTCACCCGCGGCGACTACGAGTCGCGGCAGCGCGCGCAGGAGGAGGCCCTCAACCTGCCCTTCCTCCCCACCACGACCATCGGGTCCTTTCCGCAGACGGGCGAGATTCGCAAGTACCGCGCGCAGTACACCAAGGGCGAGCTGAGCGAGCGCGAGTACGAGGAGTACCTGCAGGCCGAGATCAAGCGGGTGGTCGAGCTGCAGGAGGAGATCGGCATCGACGTCATCGTGCACGGTGAGCCGGAGCGCAACGACATGGTGCAGTACTTCGCCGAGCACCTCGACGGCTTCGCGGTGACGCAGAACGGCTGGGTGCAGTCCTACGGCAGCCGCTGTACGCGCCCGTCGCTGCTCTGGGGTGATGTCGCCCGCGAGGCGCCGATCACCGTCGAGTGGTCGCGCTACACGCAGTCGCTCACCGAGAAGCCGGTCAAGGGCATGCTCACCGGCCCGGTGACGATTCTCGCGTGGAGCTTCGTGCGCGACGACCAGCCCCTCGCTGACACCGCCAACCAGGTTGCCCTCGCCCTGCGGGACGAGATCGAGGACCTCGAGAACGCCGGCATCGGCATCATCCAGGTCGACGAGCCTGCGCTGCGCGAGCTGCTGCCGCTCAAGAAGGCTGACCAGCCGTCATACCTCGACTGGTCGGTCGGCTCCTTCCGCCTGGCGACCGCCGGCGTTGCAGAGAAGACGCAGATCCACACCCACCTCTGCTACAGCGAGTTCGGCGTCGTCATCGACGCCATCGACCAGCTGGACGCGGATGTCACCTCCATCGAGGCCGCCCGCAGCAAGATGGATGTGGTGGTCGACATCAAGAGCTCGGGCTTCGGCCGCGGAATCGGGCCGGGTGTCTACGACATCCACTCGCCGCGTGTGCCCTCGGTGGACGAGGTGACGTCGCTTCTCGAGACCGCCCTCGCGTCCATTCCGAACCGCCAGGTCTGGGTCAACCCGGACTGCGGACTCAAGACCCGTGGATACGCCGAGACGGTCGAGTCGCTGCGCAACGTCGTCGCGGCGACGAACGCGGTGCGCGCGAAGGTCAGCGCCTAGCTGCAATGACAAACGGGCCGTTCGCGCACCGATGCGGTGTTCGAACGGCCCGTTTGCTCGCTAACGAGCGGCTGGTGAGACCTAGGCGGCCTTGTTGGTTCCGGCGAGCACACCGTCGAGAATGAGCGATGCCTCCTCGTCGGTGACCTTCTGGGCGAGGGCGAGCTCAGAGATGAGCACCTGGCGGGCCTTGAGCAGCATGCGCTTCTCGCCGGCCGAGACGCCGTGGTCCTGCTCGCGGCGCCACAGGTCGCGCACGACCTCGCCGACGCGGTAGACAGAGCCCGACGCCATCTTCTCCTGGTTGGCCTTGTATCGGCGCGACCAGTTGCCCGGCTCCTCGATGAACTCGCTGCGCAGCACCTCGAAGACGGCCTCAACGCCGGCCTTGTCGATGACGTCGCGCACACCGACGAGCTCAGCGCTCTCGATAGGCACCTTGATGGTGAGCTCAGACGTGTGCACGTCGAGGGTCATGTAGGTCTTCTCTTCACCCTTGACCATCACCTTGTCGAGCTTGGTGATGGTGACGGCACCGTGGTGCGGGTAGACGAGGGTTTCTCCGATAGTGAACTTCATAGGGGCATACCTCGTCTTTAGTTGGATCCGGACTAGCGGAAAGCAGACACCTAGTTTACCAGACCGGCATATACACTCGCTCGGTGCCGTTTACCCCCAGCCACGTGGTCGCGATTCTGCCCTTCGTGCGCACGCCACTGGCTCCCGCGGCACTCGCGATCGGCGCGATGACGCCCGATCTGCCCTACTTTCTGCCGCTCTGGATCGACCGCGACCTCACCCACTCGCTGCTCGGCCTGCCGACGATCGACCTGCTCATCGGCGCGATCACCTTCGCGCTGTGGGTGCTCATGCTGCGGGCTGCCGCGCTCGACTACAGCCCCGCGTGGCTGCGCGAGCGCATGGCGCCGCAGCCGCGGTGGCGGGTGCGCGGGCCGCTGCTCACGGGCCTGCTGGTGATCGCCGCACTCGAGCTCGGAGCGCTCACGCACCTGGCGCTCGACTCCTTCACCCACGAGGGCGGATTTCTCGCCGCGATCGCCCCATGGACCAACACCGAGGTTGGCCCGTTCTCGATCGCCAACATCATCCACGGCTGCGTGTCGGTGCTGACGACGGTGATCCTCGCGCTGTGGGTGCGGCGGTGGGCGGGGCGCACGCCGCGTTCCCCGCGCGAGAGCCGTCTCGGCGCGGCAGAGAGACTCGCCACGTGGATCGGCCTCGTCGCCGTGATTGGGGCTGTCGGCCTTGTCGGGTGGGTTTCCGGGATCGTACGGGGCTGGCATCCGCTCGATCCGAACCTGCTCGGGGCGTCGTTCTTCGTCGCGATAGCGGTGGCACTGGCTGTCGTCGCCGTGCTCGCGGTCAGCTGGCGTCTGCGTAAGGTGATCTGATGCCGTTCACTCCGAGTCATATCGCAGCGGTTCTGCCTTTCGCTCGCACGCCGCTGCCGCCCGCGGCACTGGCGATAGGCGCGATGGTGCCTGACCTCTTCTACTACGTGCCCCTCGATGTTCCGCGCGGTCTCACCCACTCCTGGCTCGGTCTCGTCACCGTCGACCTCGGCTTCGCCCTCGTGCTCTTCTTTCTGTGGGAGTTCGTCTTTCGCGCCCCCGTCATCGACTTCGCGCCCGGGTGGGTGCGCAGCCGCATGTCGACGAGATACCGGATGCCGTCAACACCGCGCAGGCTCGGCATCTTCGCCGCGCTGCTCGTCGGTGCCGTGCTGATCGGGTCGGCGACGCACCTCGTGTGGGACAGCCTCACCCACGCCGGCCCCGTGGCCGACGCCCTCAGGCTGGACGCGATGGCCGGCCCCCTGCCGCTCTACAAGTGGGGGCAGCACGCGTCATCGGCGGTCGGGGTCATTGCGCTTGCGGTGTTCACGTTCTTCTGGTGGCGTCGCACAGAGCCGCACCCCTCAGCCCCCACGCGCCTCACCGGATCACAGAGACGTCATGGCGTGCTGCTCGTTCTCGCATCGGGCCTGGTCGTGGCGCTCGTCGTGTGGGTGCGCGGCATCGTTCGCGGCCACTCGCCCATAGAGAACGAGCTGATCTTCTACACCGTGACGGTGGGCCTGGCGGCGGCGGGGCTGTGCGCGGTGATTCTGTCGATCGTCTGGTGGACGGTGCGCAAGCCGCGCTCGCACTAGACAGTAAGGTCTGTGCCATGCGCATTCTCGGGGTCGTGGCCGTTCTCCTGCTCGCCGGATGCACCGTCACGCCGACGGTCGAGCCTGTCGAGACCCCATCGGCGTCGCCGACGGCCGAGACTGTCGCCGCCCCCGCGCAGGTCTTCGACGGTGACTGCGGTGCTCTGGGCCTCGACTGGGATCTCAGCGTCGACGAGCAGCTCGACCCGGTCGCAGCGCTGGTTCCGAACGTCGGCGGGCTGCGATGCTCGTGGACTGCCGCAGACCGCGCGATCATTGTCGTGCTGCTGCCCGAGACAGCGGTTACCCTGCCGGTGCAGTTGGGCTGCGGCGAGCAGTTCGACGGCGCGTCGACGAGCTGTGCGATCGATGTGGTTGCCGGCGGCATCCGTCTGTCTGGTCACGTTCTGGGAAGCGACCCGGCGCAGCTGGCCGCGGATCGCGACGAGTTTCTCGCCCGCTTCGCTGCTGCTGTTGCTCAAACCACCGCTCCCGCGCAGAACACCCCCGACCCCACCGTCTGGCCCGCCGCCCTCGACTGCGCGGCCATCACAGAGGCAGCCGACCTGCCGACGGCCACGGGGTTCGACGCCCAGTTCGAGGCAGAGTCATTCGCCTTCGGGTATGGATCGGACGCCTACGTCGCCCCGGCAGAGCAGGCCCTGCGGGCGGGCTTCACCTCGTGCGGCACCTTCGGCATCGGTGGCGACGACGATTTCGGCCTGCAGTACGTCACGCTCGGCGGCGCTCGATGGATGGAGACCGCCGTGCGCGAGGCGAAGGGTGCGCGGGTGGTCGACGTTGACGGCCTTGAGCTCGTCATCACCGTGCCGTCACCGGTCTACGGCGAGACGGTCAACGTCTTCGACGGCGTCAACTGGCTGCAGACCGACCAGCTGGATGACGAGCGTCTGTACCCGGCGCTGGCCGCGCTGGTGGATGCGCTGAACGGCTAGAGCGAGCGCAGCACCGTGACGACCTTGCCGAGAATCTCGGCGTAGTCGCCGAGGATCGGCTCGAAGGCAGAGTTCTGCGGCAGCAGCCAGGTGTGGCCGTCGCGCTGGCGGAACACCTTCACGGTGGCCTCGTTGTCGAGCATGGCGGCGACGATCTCGCCGTTCTCCGCGGTCTTCTGCTGGCGCACGACTACCCAGTCGCCGTCCATGATGGCGGCGTCGATCATCGACTCGCCGACGACCTTGAGCATGAACAGCTCGCCCTTGCCGGTGAGCTGGCGGGGGAGCGGAAAGACCTCGTCGATCTGCTGGTCGGCGGTGATCGGAATACCGGCGGCGATGCGACCGACCAGGGGAACCATGACGGCGTCGCCGACCTGCGTGGTCGACTCGGGCGCATCCTCTTCGATGGTCGGCAGCTCGATGAGCACCTCGAGGGCACGCGGACGGTTCGGGTCGCGCCGCAGGTAGCCGCTGAGCTCGAGCTGGTTGAGCTGGTGGGTGACGCTCGACAGCGACGAGAGGCCGACGGCGTCGCCGATCTCGCGCATCGACGGCGGGTAGCCGCGGTTCGTCACGGACTTCTGGATGACGTCGAGAATCGCCAGCTGCTTGTCGCTGAGGCTCGTGCGCCTGCGCGTTCGTTCTTCGTCAGCCATGACGGCCCTCCAATGTCAGTGGTGCTTGGTTCACTGAGAACCAGACATTCGAAACTGTATCTGCAATTGGCTCAAATATGGAAGACATGTTCGAGCGAGTCGCGGGTCGACATTCGAAAATGTTCGAATATCCACTTGAATGTTCGAATAATCGAATGTATGTTCGGAACAAAGCTTCGCACCCGGTCCTCCCGGCCGAGTACCGGGTGCGAAACCCCTTCGATAGGAGAAGCAATGAGCGCGATGAGCATGGATTTCGGGTACACCATTCCGAAGACCCACCTCCGCCTGACGAAGCGCGGCCGCGCGGTCTTCACGACCCTCGCCGCCCTGCCGCTCGTCGTTGCCGCCTTCCTGTTCGCGCTCAACGGCGGCGCGGCAAGCGCCTCGCTCGAGTCGTCTGTGCAGCCCGGGGTTGAATACACCTACGTGACGATCGCCGCGGGCGAGTCGCTGTGGGCGATCGCCGAAGACATCGCGCCGACGGTTGATCCGCGCGAGGTCGTCAACGACATCCTCGAGTTCAACGGCATGTCGTCGGCCGAGCTCTTCCCCGGTCAGCGCCTTGCGCTGCCGACGCAGTACGCGGGCTAATACGCTGGGGGAGTGACCAGTTTCGAAAGCCTCCCCATCCGCGACAACCTGCGAGGCATGCACCCCTACGGCGCTCCCCAGAAAGCGGTGCGGATCGCACTGAACGTCAACGAGAACACGCACCCGATTCCCGAGGCGGTCGCCCGCGACATCGTGGAATCCCTCGCCGCTGCAGTTCTCACGCTC
>JBIIAR010000071.1:0-9062 GCA_044239765.1 Microbacteriaceae bacterium | reverse complement strand
TGCCGCCCGCGATCTCGATCACGGACGACTCGATGCCCTCGTAGGAGTCGGTGACGTCGACCGTCGCCCCGTCGAGCAGGATGGCGCCGTCCGCGTGCACCCCGTCGTCGGCCGACGCGATGGTGACGGTGCCGTCGCTGAGGTGCACGATCCCGTTGGAGTTGACGCCGTCATCCGTCGCGGTGATATCGGATTCGCCACCCTCGACGACCAGGAAGGCGCCGGCCTTGAACCCCTTCTCAGTGGCCTGCACCGCCAGGTCGCCGCCGCTGACGAGCAGGTCGGTCTCGGCCTGCACGCCGTCGGCGCCCGCGGTCACGTCGACCTGGCCGTCGGTGACGAGAACATAGCCGCGGTCGGTGTCGGTGTCGTTGCTCGCCTTGAGGCCGTCGCCGCCCGCGGTCACCGTGAGGGTGCCGCCGGTCACGACGAGGTAGTCCTTTCCGACGATGCCGTCATCCGCGGCGGTGACCGTGAGGTCGCCCGACTCGATGATGAGCCCGTCTTTGCTGGTCACGCCGTCGTTGCCGTTGCCGGTCACCGCGAGTGAGCCATCGCCGGTGACCGTCAGGTCGACCGAGCTGAACAGCGCTGCCGCAACCTCCGCATCCTCGGCGTAGGTCGAGGCGTCGCTCAGGCTGCTGTCGCCGACGAGCTCGATGACCGCCGAGCCCGCACTCGTGATGGCGAGGGCCGCGGTCGTCGTGCTGCTGATCGTGGCGTTGTCGAGCACGAGGTAGACGTCGTCCTCCTCGCCGGCCGCGACGACAACCTGGCCGTCGAGCGACCCGCTGAGCACGTAGGTGCCGGCGGCGTCGATGGTGACCGTGCCGGTTGCGTCGTCGAGGTTGATCTCGGTGGCGTCGCCTGCGGTGGCCGTGGCGGCATCCGCTGCGTAGTCCTGGTTGGCGGTGAGCACATCGGCGATCGTCGCGGTCGAGTCGGTGACGGTCGCCACGCTGACCGCTGCCTGCGTCTCGGTGGTGGCGACCGCGGCGCAGCCGGCGAGGGTGCCGACGGTGAGCAGGGCGGTCAGGGCGAGCAGGTACTTCGGGTTGTGCGTCATGATGCGACTCTTTCGTGAAAGTGGTTGCGAAGAATGGGTGCCCACTTGTTCGAGGGCAGGGCGGGGTTGAGGGCGGCGAGGCCGGTCGCGTACTTGCTGATCGCGCTGGGGCGATGCCCGCGCGCCCAGAGCAGACGATCGACGGATGACGCGGTCGACCCCGACTTCGTCTCGACGATGGCGAGGTGGTCGAGCGCGATCCGCTCGCCCCCGTGCAACTGCCATGCGAGGTCCACGTCGATGGTCGCGCGGCTCGCCGAGCTCGGAATGAACAGCGTCATGCGCCGATAGCTCGTGCTCAGCACCGGGTTCAGCTCGCTGACGTCGGCGTGGATGCCCGCCTCGTCGAGCACGGACTGCGCGTACTCCACGCCCGCAGGCCCGATCTCGTCGGGGGAGCTCACGTGCTCCAGCCGCTCCTTCACCGTCGCCGACCGCGCCCCCTCGGTCTTCACCTCGAGGTAGCAGTCGCCCGAGTCGGTGTAGGTGCGGGTGCGCACCTTGAACCGGCGGCGGCGCCGGTGGGCGGCGCCAAGGTAGCTGGCCAGCTCCGGGGTGTCGAAGTAGACGGACTCGTAGCCGAAGTCGGTCTGCCCGTCGATCTCGAGCACGCGGGTCTCGGGCTCCAGGTCTGCCAGCAGGTCGTCGACCTCGCCGCGGGGCACGATGTACTTGCGGTCGATGCGGGTCTGCAGGCTGGCGAGCTCGATGAGCTCGTCGAGGGTGATGGTGTTCATGCGTTTGCTCCTTCCAGCACGCGGGCCACCAGCTGGTAGCGCACGTTGACGGTGGTGGTGTCGTTGACGAGGTCGAGGCGCTCGACGGTGGCGCCGTGCACCTTCGCGCCAAGCATCTCTTCGAGGTAGACGACGAGCTCTGGCTCGTTGGCGATCGCCCGGTCGATGACGATGACCTGCTGGCGATAGCGGTGGAAGAGCCTCGAGTGGTCGCCGAGAAAGACCGCGACGAGCAGCAGCGCCATCAGCCCGATGGTCACCGGGGAGATCGTGGTGCTCATGCCGGCGAACAGGCCGAGGGCGAGGGCGGCGAAGTAGTAGGCGACCTCGTGCTGCGCGATCTCGCTCGACCGCAGCCGGATGATGCTGAGCACCCCGAACAGCCCGAGTCCGACGCCGATGCCGGCGCTGCTCGAGCCGAGCACGACCGAGACCGCGAGCACCCCGATGTTCACCACCAGGAAGGCGACCACGAGGTCGCGGCGGCGGTGCCGGGGAAAGTACAGGCCGAAGGTGAGGATGAGGATCGCGACGAGGTCGATGCCGATGAGGATGAGCTGGGTCATGTGAACATTCAGCAACAGCCAGCTATGGCGTTTCTATGCGTCGCGTATGAGCTGCCCTTCTATTCGGCCTCCCAGATCGCGTACACGGTCGTGTCGCCCGCGAGTACGGTGCCCGAGGTGAAGGCCGCACCGAGGCCATCGGCCTGTGCGTTCCACTCGACGAACACCCATGCCGCGAGCGTCGGCGGCACCGGAACGACACGACGGCCGACATCGAAGGTGGTGGCGTATGAGGTGACGACCGTAGCCGGTTCGACGGCATCGGGGTGATTGGCCTCGAAGGTGACGGCGTAGGCGGGGCCCACCAGCGTCACAGTCGGGTCGACGAAGGCAGTCAGGAAGCCGTTGTTGACCAACGTGCCCTGGCCGGCGATGAATCCGGGAATCTCATTCAGCGGGTCGAGCGGATCGGTCGGGTTGCCGGTGATCGATCCGGTGAACGTGAGCTCGACGCCGGCGGGGAGAATGAGGGTCGCCCCCTGCATCTTCAGTGCGCCGTCGATGAGCAGCGTGCCAAACTCCGTCGCGCCCAGGCCGTAGCCGATGGCGTTTGCATTCGGGCTTCCGCTGAGAACCGTCAGCTCCGAGGTCACGTCGATCGAGGTCTCGCCGCCCTCTCCGAAGGCGCCGCCGCCAACGCTCGCGCCGCCTTCTCCGGGCTGGGCGATGACCACGCTGTCGACGATCGTGACCACGCCACCGTCGCCGTTCGCACCGCCGCCGATTCCCGCGCCGCCGTCGAAGACAGCGTCGCCGAACTCGTCGACATCGATGAAGCCGCTACCGCCAGAGGCGGTGACTGTCGACGACGTGATGGTCACGTCGCCGGCATCGCCGTCGCCTCCGCCGCCGATGCCGGCACCCTCATTGCTCGCGCGCCCCGTGACGTCGCTGCCCGTGATGGTGACCGCAGGGGAGTCGGCACCGAAGCCGCCGCCGATTCCCGCGCCGTGACCGCCGTACCCGCGAACGATCGCGTCGGTGATGGAGATGGCCCCGCTCGTTGCATAGTCGCCTGCGCCGATTCCCGCCCCGGAGGCGTAGGCCGAAAGGTCGCCATTGACGATGCTGATGGTGCCAGCCGTTCCGAAGGCGCCGGATCCGATGCCCGCGCCGCTCTCGAAGCCCTGCACCAGACCGCCCGACGTTGCGTTGCCCGTCAGGTTGGTCAGGATGATGTTCCCAACCTCGCCATAGCTGCCGGAGCCGACACCCGCTCCTCCTCCACCCGAGTTGGCCATGATCTCGGTGTCAGTGATGTGGATATCACCGGCATCGCCGTCCGCGCCGCTGCCAATAGCCGCGCCGCCCAGATCGGTGCTGGTGGCGCTGGCGGAGGCGAGAACCCAGGAGCTGGTGATCTCGATGTCATCGGAGGAGCCCATCCAGCCGCTGCCGATGCCGGCGCCGCCTTCGGTGCTTCCGCCCGTGAAGGTCGTATCGTCGAGGTCGATCCGCCCGGCGCTGCCCTCAGCTCCGCTGCCGATGCCCGCGCCCCCGACCCCGCCGTAGGCAACCACAGACCCGCCCCGCACAGAGATCAGAGAGACGGCGCTGTTGGCTCCGCCTCCAACGCCCGCGCCTCCGGTCGCTCCGTACCCCTGCACCGTCGAGTTCACGATTGACAGGGTGCTGCTCACATAGGTCGAGTCAGCGCCGCTGCCGATACCCGCGCCGCCGGCGGTTCCGCCGTATCCGCTGACGGTGGCGTTCTCAATGGTGAGTGCCCCGGTCGGACCATGCAGCCCGCCGCCGATGCCTGCGCCGCCGACATCTCCGAACCCAGTGGTCGTGCCGCCGGTGATCCGGATCACGCCGCCGGCTCCGCCATCGCCGCCGCCGCCGATGCCTGCTCCTGTGCCGAAGACGGCGAAACCGCTGACCGCTCCACCGCTCAGGGCGATCATCCCCCCGTGGGCGAGATAGCCGCCGCCGATGCCCGCGCCCGCGAAGACGCCATTGGTCGCACCACGGCCGAATCCCTTGACGATGCCTCCGGTCACGCTGATATTGCCGCCATAGCCGCGTGACCCGCCGCCGATGCCTGCACCGCCGTCGAAGCCGAAGCCGAGAACCTCGCCACCGTTGACGGTGACGTATCCACCGCTCGCGTTGTAGCCGCCGCCGATGCCCGAACCGCCGCCCGCCCCGTAGGTGCTGTAGTTGGCTTCCTGGGATGGGTTCGCTCCACCGAAGCCATTGACACTTCCGCCCTCAACGCGCACGCTGCCGCCGCCGCCAAACGCGCCGCCGCCGATTCCGGCCGCTCCGTCGCCGCCGCCGCCGTAGACGCCCCCACCGCGAACGATCAGCTGACCGCCATCGCCCTCGAGTCCTCCGCCGATGCCTGCGCCGCCGTCGGCGTCGTCTGAGTCGACTCCCTCTTCCTGACCTATGCCGTTGACCTCGCCACCGCGCACCTCGACGATTCCACCGTTCTGGCCGCTGTTGCCGCCGATCCCAGCGCCGCCGCCTCCTCCAACGCCCGAAACGCGGCCGCTCTCGACCAGCAGCTTGGCGTCGGTGATGCGAATGCCCGCGGAGCCAAGAGTGGTGCTTCCATCGGCAGACAGGCTGCCGCCTCCGAAGGTGCTGTCGCGCACCGTGAGCGTCTTGCCCGGCGAGACGTACATGGATCCGGTGTAGAGGTCGTAGCTGAGCAGGTCGATCACGACGCTGCGGGTCACTGCGACGCTCTGAACGGATCCTGGCGCGCAGTACTCGAAGCCAGTGTCCTCGTCCTCGACAATCGTGCAGACGGAGATGTCGTCACCCAGGCTGATCTTGCTGATGGCAGTGCTCTGCATCGCGGAGAGGAACTCGGGGGCGGTGCAGACCTTCGCGGTGCCGCTGGACCATGCCGGTACACAGGTTGGATCGATCGGCTCGCCGGTTCCCGGTGGATCGCTCGCACCGCCGTCGCCACCGAAGACCGCACCCCAGTCGAGAGATCCCTGAAAGATGGTAAACCGCTTCGAGAGCTCGAGAATGCCCACGTCGATGAGCGTTATACGCAGGAATGGCACCTGAATGACGAAGCGCAGACTGATGCTCGCGTCGATGAAGACCGTGTAGGTCAACGAGGACGCAAAGGTCTCGGGGTTCACCGTCAGGGCCAGGGAAACACCAGCCAGAAGCTCGGCCTTGAGCTGAGGTCCCGCCGTGTCCCAGAGCAGCAGTTGGAACGACAGGGAGATTCCGCCCGCCATCTCAACCTTGGCCTCCATCTCGGTTCCCGTGGCTGAGAGAGGCGTCGAGGTGACCAGCGGCCCCGTGTCGATCGGGCTGGACACGCCATAGAGCCAGCGCGTGCCCTTCTCGCTGACCGACTGATCGGACTGCGTGATCGACGACGAGATGGCGCCGGAGACCGACACCTTCACAACTCCCTCGACAGTGGCGGAGGGAATGATGACGAGAGGCGTGGTTCCGATGGGAATCGGAGCGAAGTACTTGGTGTCCGACGGTCCGATCAGGTTGTCGGACCAGGTGGCCTCGACGGCCAGGGTAATGGTCTTCGATGTCTTCTGGGTCGTGGTCACGGAGCTCGCGAACTCCAGCAGGTTGACCTCGAAATGCCCTGGCTCCAGGTACACGTCGATGCGGATCACGAAGTGGTGGGTCAGGGTGAGAGAGGCCTTGAGCGTGCCGGTCATCGAGGCCGACGCGGTGAAGTTGTCAGAGAGGTGAATGGTCGCTGACCGCGATATCGAGGACTCAACCGCCACACCGACACTCACGTCGGCCACCGGCACATCTTCCAGCCGTGCGGATAGCTCCGACGAGATCAGCGGAGACAGATCGAACTCGGGGATCGGTCCACCCTCTGAGACGACAGGCCCGAGAAGCGGCTCGACGTCGAGCTCGTCCACCGGTTTCACCGAGAAGTCCGAGGTGATGTAGCCCGCCTCGGAGTCTGGCGAGGTTTGCCTCTCCACCGGGCCGCCGCTCTCTTGCAGGCCAGTTCGCATATCGACCGTCAGGCGAAGGTAGGCGTCCTCAAAGGTGGCGTACGTGGTGGTGACCCGCCAGTTGCCGTCGACGACATCGATGGCGATCACCGTGCGCAGGTAGCCCGCCGGGGCGTTGGCTGCGGGCCCGCTCATGAGCACGTCACCCGGAATCACCCCAGGGTCGCGGTCATAGACGATGAGGTCGTCGCCGAGCTCCACGACGCCGGCGACGTGACCGGGGGTGCCGATCTCGAATGCCCGCGCTGATTGAACGTCTGCGGTGAGCGACGGGAGGGTGATGGTGCCCGTCCAGGCAGTGCTCGCGGTGCCGCCAGCGCGGTCGGTGACGGTGAACGTGAACGCGTAGGTGCCGGTCTCGGGAACGACCGAGGTCAGCGTCCAGCGAGTGCCGTCCTCGCTCGGCTTGATGGTGGCGCCGACGAAGGGAACGCCATCCAGATAGCTGTCAACACGCAGGGGCGCGGTGCCGGGGGTGTCGACCAGGCCCGAGAACGTGAAGGTGATGTGCTCGGTCGCGTCGATCGCGTTCGTCGTCGGCGAGTCGAGGGTGATGGAGGCACCATCGCTGTTGCCCGAATCATCGCCGAGCATGGTGCCCAGCGGCAGCAGGGAGACGTCTGCCTGCCCATTGCGCAGGATGAGGCCTGCCTGCTCGACCGTGATAACCGCGAGCTGCGGGTTGGCCCCGTCCACGGGGTCAACCACGGCGCCGCGCGCGCGTCCGTCATAGGGCGCGCCCGCCTCGAGCAGGGTGAGGTGCTCGGCGGCACCAGACGAGAGAAGCGCGAGAACGACACCGTTGGATGACGCGAAGTCGAGGTCAAGCGCCGTCGGCTGGGCGTCCGACACCTCGTACTGCTGCGCCGTCTGTGCCGGAAGCGGCCAGTACGAGCCCGGACCGTTGAGGGCATTCGGCTGTCCGGCTGCCTCGGCGACATACCCTCGCACGTCGATGCGAGCGGTTACCCCGCTGGGGAACGCGACCTCGATATCGCCCGCCGCGCTCGGGGTGACGATCGTGGACACGGCGAACTGGCCGTCGGGAGTGGCTATCTGCTGACCGTCGACACCGATCACCACGGGACCGTCGGAGCTGGTGAGCACAGTGATGTAGACGGCGCGCACAGACTCCGAGGGCACACCCCCGAGTCCGACGAGGCCGACGGTCGACACTCCGAGGCCGTCGTCGGTCGCCGCTCGGGTGACGGGTGCGGCGATGGCAAGCGTCGCCCCGGGCTCGTCGGGCTCTGACGTGAAGAGCGAGAGCACCTCGATGCGGGCGTTGGCGTTGTGGCTGGCCTCGACGGTGACAGCTCCTGCATCCACTGCCACCAGCAGGCTCGTGGAGGCGGAGCGGTTCTGCGAGACGTAGAGCGCGGGTGCTCCGCCGATGGCGACCTCGAGGTCTGCCTCGGCGTTGAACACAGAGATGCGAATGAGTGCTGAGTGCGCGGTCGCGGCGGCCGCTCCGAGAGAGATCGCCTGCGGCTGTGCTGCCAGCAGGGGGTCTCCGCGACCGGCCTGCGGCTCGAACACCGGAACGGTGTTCGGGATGCTCGCACTGACATCCGGCCCATCGGCAGGGGCGGCGGCGGCGAAGCTCATCGGTGTGAGTCCGCCTGCGGTTACCGCTGCCGTTGCGAGGATGGCGACGAACGTGCGGATGGCGATGTTCTTCACTGGGCGGCCCTCTCGCGGCGGCGGGCGCTGATGGCGATGCCGACGAGCACGGCGACAACGCCGATCATCGTGAGCACCAGATACAGGCCGAAGGTGACACCGGTGGCGGCGAGATAGCCGTCCGGGGTGGTGGCGGAGGGGACGAGGGGCCGGTAGTCCTCCAGAGCCAGCTGGTAGCTCCTGCTCGAGAGCACCGTTCCAGTGCCGTCGATGATCGTGACGGCGATGTCGGGGGTTGCCTCCGTTGTGAGTGCTACAGCGAAGCTCTGGGTGCCTGCGCTTGCGGCGACGACGGCGATCGCGCCAAGCGCGGTGTCCGTGACCAGCTGGTTGGCGCCGCCGAGGCGAACCACGACGTCCGCTGCGTTGATGCTGGGGTCTTCGACCTCGATCCACACTTCAGTCGCTCCGGCTTCAGGCGTCACCTCGAAGTAGGCCACGCCGTCTGTGCCGACGGCGATCGGCCCGGGGGCTGCCTGGGCGGGCAGCGCTGCGCTGCTCATGGTGATGGTGAGGAGAAGCGCGGCTGTACCGAGAAGGGTGCGCCGCCCGTGCGGGTCAGAGATGATGTGCTCCATCAGGTGCTGAGACGGGTTGCGCAAGCGCGCTTTCGCAGTCTAGGGGTCAACAGATCGGTCGATCAGCCCCCGAAGGTGCCCCAATACGGGGGCATCAGTGAAAATTCCTCGCAACCGTCCGCCCCGCCACCGGCAGCTCCTCAAACGCATCTGCGATGAGGTTCGTGACGCCCTCGGGGGAGCGCTCGAGGATGCCGCGGATGATGAGGGCGGCCGACTCCCGGGCGACTCGGCGGTAGCGGTTCCACACGCCGACGGTGCAGATGACGTTGATCATGCCGGTCTCATCCTCGAGGTTCATGAAGGTGACGCCGCCCGCCGTCGCGGGGCGCTGGCGGTGGATGACGACCCCGCCGACCTCGACGCGGCGCTCCGGCTCGGCGGTCTTCAAATCCGCAGCGCTGAGCACGCCGCGAGCATTCAGAAAACCGCGCACGTGGCTCACCGGGTGGTCGTTCGGT
>JBIIAR010000204.1:0-4759 GCA_044239765.1 Microbacteriaceae bacterium | reverse complement strand
CCTCTCGTGGGATCAGGCCGTCGAGATGGTGCTGCGCTACTAGGCGCCGCGATGGTCGCTAGGCGTTGACGTGCGCTGCGAGCCACGGCAGCGGGCTGATCGGCGTGCCGTCAGCGAGCAGGATCTGGAAGTGCAGGTGGGGGCCGGTGCTGGCTCCCGTGCTTCCGACGAGGCCGACCTGCTGCCCACCGACGACGGTGTCACCCACCTGAAGGTTGAGCGAACCCATCGCCATGTGGCTGTAGGTGCTGATAACGGTCTCGCCGTCGATAACGTGCTGAATCTCTACGTGCACGCCCAGCGATCCGTCGCTGTTCGTCGAGGCGACGACCACGCCGTCTGCGATCGCCAGCACCGGGGTGCTGGCGCCGGGCAGAAAGTCGTTGCCGAGGTGACCAGAGCTGAAGGGCTTGCCGAGTCGCGCTCCGGGCGCGACGGGCGAGAAGACGACGGTGTAGTAGGTGATGCCGAAGTCGGCGCGGTCCACGGTCTGCATCTCGACGCCCGAGGCGACTGCGAGCACCTGGCCCGGCACAACCGCCTCGGCGTGCACGACCTCAGCTGAGGCCGGCAGGGTGGGCATGCAGGTCATCGCGCCGGCGAAGGCCATCGCCCCGAGGGCGAGGTAGCGGCGGCGCACGCGAAGAAAGCTCGCGCGGCGCTGGTGGATTTCGGGCATAACGACATCAGCGATTTGTTGCGACTGGGGCAAAAAAGGACTCCGTTTAATTCACGCGCACGTGGCGCGGTGACACACGGAAACGGTGTGTGTCATCGGTCAAGAGCGCGGCACTCCGGCCTGCGCGACTCACCTACCCTGAACCCTCTCTCTGGGCAGGTCGTGGCAAAAGTCTGGCAATCTCGTGTGAGTTCGTTTCTGAGAACCGAGGGAGGATATAGGAATGTCCTCCCCTGAGATCGTGCACGACCCTGACCGAAGCCGCTTCGAGATCCGCCTCGATGGCGACGTAATCGGCAAGAGCTACTACCAGTCAGAGCCCGGTCGTCGGGTCTTCACGCACACCGAGGTCGACCCCGAGTACCAGGGTCAGGGGCTCGCCAGCCAGCTCATCAAGGTCGCCCTCGACGACACCCGCGATGCCGAGCTGCGACTCGTGCCGCAGTGCCCGGCGGTCGCCGCCTACATCGCGAAGCACCCCGAGTACGTTGACATCGTTGACGGGGACGTCGCCCCGAGCTAGAGCGACCAGTGACCTACAGAGGATTGGCGATCTCGTCGCGCGGCATGCGCGCCGCGACGATGGCGATCACAGCGATGAATACAGGCACGATGCCGGCCACGGCGAAGGTCGGACCGCGCCCGATGAGCTCACCGACGGGGCCGGCGAGCGCCATCGACACGGGCATGAGCGCCAGTGAGACGAAGAAGTCGAGACTCGACACCCGGCCGAGAAGCTCCGGCGGCACACGCCGCTGCAGCAGCGTGCCCCAGATGACCGTCGCGGCCTGAAACGCGAAGCCGACGATGAACAGCGCAACGACCATGACCCATAGGTGGCTGGTGAAGCCGATGACGGCCAGCGGCAGCGAGCCCGCACCCCAGAGCAGGTTCATCAGGGTGAGGTAGCGACGGGGCAGACGGCGGGATGCGATGAACACCGACCCGACAACACCACCGAGCCCGAAGGCCGCGAGCGCCATCGCGAACTCGAGTGGCCCGCCGCCCGTCTGCTCGGTCACCGCGAAGGGAAGCAGCACCTCGATCGGGCCCATGATGAGCATGACGATGATGCACGCGAAGAGCAGCGTGGCGAGCAGCCACGGCGTGCGCACCATGTAGGCGAATCCGCCCCGCAGGTCGGCGAAGACCTTCGCGATCGGGTGCGCGTCGCTCTCTTCCAGCTCACGCCGAATGGCGGTCAGCCGCAGCAGGGCGAGCACCCCTGCGCCGAGCGCGAGCGCGACCGCGATGATCACGAACACCCACGCTGGAGAGAAGGCGGCGATGATCGTGCTCGCGATCGCCGGTCCGGCCGCCTGCATGACCGCGGGGCGCAGTACGCCCTCAAAGCCATTGGCCGCGAGCAGGTCGTCAGCCGGCAGGATTGAGGGCAGCATCGCAGAGTAGGCGGGGTAGAAGAAGCCGTCGGCGACGCCGAGCACGAGTGACGCCGCAGCGAGGTGCCAGATCTCGAGCACACCCGTGAGCGCCAGCACGGCCACCACCGCGATCGCGGCGAACTTGGCGATCTCGACGGCGATGAGAATGCGCTTCTGCGGTATCCGGTCTGCGGCGACTCCCCCGATGAGCACGGCGGCCACGAGGCCAAGGGCGTTGCCGGTCGCGACGAATGAGAGGTCGATCGGGCCGCCACCGAGGGCCTTCACCTGAAAGACGATGGCCACGAGCCACATGCCCGAGCCGAAGATCGAGAGCGAGAGCGCGCCGATGAGCAGCCGGTACTGGCTGGATCGGAAGGGGCGCAGAACGCGCGGCACGCGAGCATCGGTCACCTGCCCACGATGCCACACAGCGCTGACTTAAGAGTGGCGACATAGGATTGAAACAGCATGAGAGAGCTGACCGAGTCCGAGATCCGCGCCTGCTTTGTCAACGCCACCAAAGGCGAGATCGACCGCATGCCGCTGCCGGGCCTTCACGAGGTGATGTGGGAGAGCCGCGAGTACCTCGGCTGGCGCGACCCCGGGGCGCCGCTGCGCGGCTACCTGGTGCACTGGCTCGGCGATCGCCCGGTCGGCGTCATTCTGCGTGCGTCAGAGGTTGGCCTTCGTCATGGCATCAGCGCCATGTGCGCGCTGTGCCGCACCCCGCAGCCGAGCGACCAGGTGACGATGTTCTCGGCGCCGAAGGCGGGTGAGTCCGGCCGCAATGGCAACAGTGTCGGCACCTACATCTGCGACGACCTCGCGTGCTCGATCATCATCCGCATCCTGCCCGCACCGCACCCGATGCAGCCGAGCCCGGATGAGGTGCTCGCGAAGCGCACGGCCGGACTCGTCGAGCGGGTGCAGAACTTCACCGACAGCGTTCTCGACGTGGCCTAGGGCGCGAGGCGCTCTGCCTCGTGGATGATCTCTGGCAGCACCGCGCGCATGTAGCTGCCCCACCACAGCCGCACGATGAGGCCGACGGCCCACCCGCGGCTCGGGCGCGGAACGAAGGTGTAGGTCCAGTGCACGAGGGTGCCGTCTGGCGTCTCGGTGTAGGTCCACTCGGCGCGCGCGTGGTCGACCAGCAGCTTGAAGACCTTCTGAAAGTCGGTCAGCTCGTAGGCGAAGAAGGCCTCCTTCTCGACGTCGGTGATGGTCTCGATCACGTGACCGCCGTCGGCGAGGATCAGCTTGCGGGTCTGCCCCACCTCGTCCCACGGGCCGCTCTGCTCACGCACAGCGACCGTCGCGGGAATCGGCCCGAACTTCGGGTAGAAGCGCGCCGGGTCGATGGGAACGAGCACGCTCCAGGTCCAGTCGATTGGCGTCGTCGCCAGCATTTCCACGGTCGCGCTTGGGTGTTTCACCTGTTAACCCTAACCGCGGCCCGCCGTCGAACCCGACGCTTGACAGTACGCCGATAGCGGGTATTGTAAAACCAATCGCTTCTAGAACTAATTAGTTATGAAAGGCACCGATGGCCGACGAACTGAGCACGGTCTTCGCCGCTCTCGCCGACCCCACCCGCCGCGCGATCCTGCAGAGGCTGACGGATGGGGACGCCACCGTCGCCCAGCTGGCCGACCCCTTTGCCATGAGCCAGCCAGCCGTCAGCAAGCACCTCAAGGTGCTCGAGGGCGCGGGGCTCATCACGAGGCATCGCCACGCCACCGCGCGGTACAGCCACCTGGAGGCGCAGCCGCTCAAGGAGGCGACCGAGTACATGCAGCGATACAAGCGCTTCTGGGGCGAGAGCTTCGACAGGCTCGACGCCGCCCTCACCGAATACCTGGAGAAAGAAGAAAACGATGACTGAACGCCCCGCCGGCATCGCCGACACCGATGTCTTCATGACGCGCGCGTTCAACGCGTCGCGCGACCTCGTGTGGCGCTTCTGGACAGAGCCCGCACTGCTGTCGAAGTGGTTCGGGCCGAGCACAACCCACACCCCCATCGACAAGGTCGAGGTCGACATGCGCCCCGGCGGGGTGTGGAATCTCATCATGGTCGACAACGTGACGGGCGAGGAGTACCCCTTCCTCAGCTCCGTCATCGAGGTCGACCAACCGGTCTCGTTTGTGTTGCAAGGTCACGGTGACACGAGCAAGGGCTTCGCAGAGAAGCTGCACATCCGCGTCGAGTTTCACGACCACGGCGACAAGACGAGGGTCACCCTGCACCAGGGGCCCTTCACCGCGGAGTTCCGCGATATGACGATCGAGGGCTGGGAAGAGTCCTTCGTGAAGATGGACGGAGAGTTCGCGTGACCGACTTCGCCACCTCGAAAGACGGCACCCGCATCGCCTACGAGAGCGTGGGCAGCGGCCCCGCACTCGTGCTCGTCGACGGTGCCATGAACTCCCGCAACTTCGGGGCTGCGAAAGACGTGGCGAAGGCCCTGGCCGACAGCTACACCGTCTACTGGTACGACCGCCGCGGTCGTGGAGAGAGCGGTGACACGCTGCCCTACGCTCCGCAGCGCGAGGTCGAGGACCTCGCCGCGGTGATCGAGGCGGCGGGCGGCGATGCATACGTCATGGGGCAGTCGTCGGGTGGGGCTCTCGTGCTCGAGGCGGCGGCATCCGGTGTGAAAATGCGCAAGCTGGCGTCGTACGAGGCTCCCTAC
>JBIIAR010000223.1:0-4350 GCA_044239765.1 Microbacteriaceae bacterium | reverse complement strand
TTCATCGCCGACGGCGACCGCAAGGGAGCGATCGACTACTTCATGACGACCATGGTGGGCGGCCCTTTCTTCATGCCTCTCGTGATGCGGCTGATGCCGAAGGTGCACACGCAGCTGCAGGCGGTGGCCCACACGCTCCCCTACGACACCGAGCTGCTGAACGGGTTCGAGGTTCCGGCCCGGCTCGCCTCCATCGAGGCACCGACCCTCGTCATGGGCGGCAGCAAGTACAAGCCGAACATGAAGAAGGCGGTGCACGATGTCGCCGCGGTTGTTCCCGGCGCGACATTGGTGATTCTCGACGGCCAGACCCACCAGGTCAGCCCTGCCGTGCTGGCGCCGACGCTGAAGGAGTTCTTCCAGTGAGCGTGAGCTTCGAGGTCACCCTGCCCGCGTCCGGTCCGACCGGCATCGAGGTGCCGCCCGAGATCGTCGAGGGCTTCAACGCAGGCAAGCGGGTGCCGGTCATCGTGACGATCGGCGACTACAGCTACCGCAGCACGGTCGCGCCCTACAAAGGACCGTTCATGATCTCGGTGAGCGCAGAGAACCGCGCGTGTGCGGGCATCGGCCACGGCGACACCATCACCGTCACCCTCGAGCACGACACGGCGCCGCGCACGGTCGAGGTGCCCGACGACCTGCAGGCCGCCTTCGACGTCGGCGCGGCTGCGGCGTGGGCGAAGCTCTCGTTCAGCCACCAGAATGCTCACGTGCAGTCGATAGTGGGCGCAAAGACCGACGAAACACGTGCCCGGCGGATCGCCGCCGTGATTGAGAAGCTAGCCCTTCAGAACTGAGAGAACGTTGCCCGCGGGATCCCGGAACCAGCAGATGTCAGGACCCTGCCCGCGCGAGATGCCCTTGGCGTCGGTGCCGAAGTCGGGGTCGGTGTAGATCTTGGTCACGACGCCGCGGGCGTTGAGGTCGTCAACCGCCGCCTCGACGTCGTCGACCTCGAAGTTGAGCACGGTGTAGCTCGCCGGCTCGTGGTTGGGCTTCGTGTAGGCGAGGATCGTCGCGCCGCTCTTCAGCCGGATCTCGAGAAAGCCCATCTCGTTGACCGTCACGTCGAGCCCGAGCTTTGTGCCGTAGAACTCCGTGGCCTTCTCGAGGTCGTCAATCGAGAAGCCGCTGAACGCGTTATCTGGAGTGAACATGCTCTAACCCTCCACCTCTGCGAGCCGCCTGGCAAGGTACTCGCGCTCCTGGTCCGTCTTCACCACGTCGAGCGCCAGCCGGTACTGCTCCGCTGCCTCGTGGTCGCGCCCCAGCCGGCGCAGAAAGTCGGCTCGGGCTGCCGGCACGAGATAGTAGTCGGATGCCGGCAACGCGGCGATCGCGGCCAGGCCCGCCTCTGGCCCCTGCGCCATCCCGATCGCGACCGCCCGGTTGAGCTCGATGACGGGCCCGCCCCGCTGCGCTGATCCGGAGGCGAGGCGGTCGTAGAGCGCCACCAGCTCGGAGTAGTTGCCGTCGTCGCGCGCGTGCACTGCCGCGATGGCCGCCTGCGTCTGATACCTGCCCGCTCCCCCCACGAGCGACAGCCCCTCGGCGATGAGCGCCGAGTCCCACAGGCCACGATCCTGCTCCTCGAGCGGCACGAGCGCGCCGTCGACGAGCCGCGCGTGGCGTCGTGAGTGCTGCAGCAGCTCGAGGGCGAGCAGGCCGCGCACCTCGGGCTCCCCGGGCATGAGCTGCAGCAGCACCCGGGTGAGGCGAATCGCCTCCTCGGCGAGGTCGACGCGCGACACCGTCGTGTAGCCCTCGTTGAAGAGAAGGTAGAGCACGGCGAGAACGCCGCCCAGCCGCTCGGGAAGCATCTCCATCGGGGGAACCCGGTAGGGAATCCCGGCATTCTTGATCTTCTTCTGGGCGCGCACGAGTCGCTGCGCCATCGTCGGCTCCGGCACGAGAAACGCGCTCGCGATCTCGGGGGTGGTGAGCCCCGCAACGGTGCGCAGCGTGAGGGCTACGCGCGCCTCGAGGGGCAGCGCGGGGTGGCAGCAGGTGAAGATCAGGCGCAGCCGGTCGTCGGTGACCTCGTTCACATCCGCCTCCAGTTCGTTCATGATCGCCACCTGCTCCAGCTTGCGCGCCTCGTTGGCTGCGCGGCGCAGGCGGTCGAGGGCCTTGTTCTTCGCGACGGTTGTCAGCCACGCGCCCGGGTTGTCGGGCACGCCGTCGCGCGGCCACCGCTCGAGGGCCTTCTCGAAGGCGTCGGCGGTGCAGTCCTCGGCGAGCGACCAGTCGCCGGTGATGCGGATGAGAGTGGACACCACGCGTGCCCACTCCCCCGCATACGCACCGGCGACGGCCTGCTCGACGGTCAGGATAGGTCGAGCTCCAGCGGCCACGACGCACGGATCTCAATGCGTCCGACGCGGGCCATCGGGTGGGCTGCGGCGATGGCGATCGCCTCGTCCATCGAGTCGCACTCGAGCAGGTCGAAGCCCACGATGAACTCCTTGCCCTCGGTGAAGGGTCCGTCGGTCACGAGTGTCTTGCCCTCGCGCAGGCGCACCATTGTCGCGTCGTCGGGCTCGGCCAGACGGTCACCACCGACCCGCGTGCCGGCTGCATCGTTGTCTGCGACCCACTTCTCGATGTCGGGCTCGGGGCTCGGGTCGGTGTCGGGATCGCCGTCGACACAGACGAACATGATGTAGCGGCTCATGCCGCGGCCTCCCAGTCGAAGAAGGGGCGAATCTCGATCTGCCCGAAGCGCGCCACCGGGTGCTTCGCCATCACCTCGATCGCGTGGTCGAGGTCGTCGAACTCGTTGATGCCCCAGCCGTTGATCCACTCCTTCGACTCGGTGAATGGTCCGTCGGTGACGATCAGCTCGCCGTTGCGCACGCGCACTGTCTTGGCCTCCTCGCGGGGGCGAATGCGGTCGCCGTCGACCTCGGTTCCGTCGGCAATGCTGTCTTTGACCCACTGCTCGATGTTGTCCTCGTCGGGCAGGTACGGCTCAGCCTCCGTGTCCGTGACCATGAATGTGAAGTACTTCACGCTTTCTCCGTTCGGTTGTCTCACGCTATGACAGGGCGACGAACGGATAAAGGTCAGATCGACAATTGCTGAAAATGCTCTACAACCGGAAAGGGCTCGTAGAACCGGTGCAGCAGAGACCGCCACTGCTGGTACTGCGGCGACTGCCGAAAGCCGACCTCGTGGTGCTCGACCGTCTGCCACTCGACGAGCAGCAGGTAGGTCGACGGGCTCTCGATGCCGCGCTCGAGGCGCAGCGAGATGAAGCCCGGCATCGAGGCGATGATCGACCGCGCCTCAGAGAAGGCGCTCTCGAACTCGGCCTCGAGGCCGGGCTTCACGGGCAGCAGGGCATGTTCGGTGATCACGCCCCCCAGTCAATCAGGCCTTCGTCACCGTCACGGTGACGGGAGTCGGGTTGGCAAAGAGGTCGAGCACCGGGCAGTGGGCGTCGACGTACTCGCGCAGCTGCTGGTAGCGCTCATCCGTCTCGGGGCCGGTGATCGCGATCTCGAGGCGCACAGCGCTGAAGCCGGCGCGCACCGACTCGTCGATGCCGAAGAGGCGGCGCGCGTCGAGGTCACCCTCTGAGCGGATGTCGATGTCGTCCACCTGGATCCCGAGCGCCTGGGCATAGAGACGGTAGACCACTATCTGGCACGAGATGAGCGCGCCGAGCGCGTACTCAACCGGGCTGGCGGCGAGGTCGTCGCCAGCGAGCGCGGCAGGCTCGTCGACGAGAAAGCGGTGCTTGCCGGCGGTGATGGCGCTCGCCACAGACCCCTCGCCGGTCGCGGTGACGCGATAGGTGAGCTGCGCGGCGGTCACGTCGGCGGCGATACGCTCACCCCACGCGGAGCCCGCGGCGGTGAGCCTCTCGGCGCGCTCGGCGGCGGTGGCGGACGGAACGGATGCGGTCTCGAGAAGTGTCATGCGGCGACGGTAGGCGCTTGCGCATCCGGCCGTCGTTTCGTTACGTCACGGAGCGTAGCCGGGCGTCACGCTTCCTTCGGAATCAGCACCCACAGGATCACGTAGATGATCACCTGGGGGCCGGGCAGCAGGATCGACAGCGCGAAGATCAGGCGCACGATGTTTGCGGAGAGGCCGAAGCGCTCACCGAGGGCGGCACAGACTCCAGCGATGACGGCGCCGTTGCGGGGGCGGACTAGTTTGCTCATGTACCCAGTCTGTCGAATCGTCGACACGGATCAATCGGGGTAACCCCCGAGTTCACCCTGAATGAGCGGTTCTCATAGAGTTGCCCCATGACGGACAGCGCAGCCCGAGCCACCTCCTCTTCCATCGACATCTCGAAGCGGGATCTCACCCTCGACATCGCACGCGTGTTCTGCG
>JBIIAR010000068.1:0-9189 GCA_044239765.1 Microbacteriaceae bacterium | reverse complement strand
CCGTG
Source organism: Microbacteriaceae bacterium (assembly GCA_044239765.1). Lineage (GTDB taxonomy): Bacteria > Actinomycetota > Actinomycetes > Actinomycetales > Microbacteriaceae > Conyzicola. The sequence continues at coordinate 9,184 of JBIIAR010000068.1, read as the reverse complement.
GGTGGCCGACTTCGAGCTCAGACCGAAGACCGTCGTGCGTGACATGTACGAGCGCGCCATGACCTTCGCCGACTACGTCGGCTACTACAAGCTCGCCCGCAGCGAGGGCCTCGTGCTGCGCTACCTCTCTGATGCCTTCAGGGCGGTGCGCCAGACGGTGCCCGACGAGGCGAAGAGCGAGGAGCTTCTCGACCTCATCGAGTGGCTCGGCGAGCTCGTGCGTCAGGTCGACTCGAGCCTGCTTGACGAGTGGGAGCAGCTCATCAACCCGGTCGCCGCCACCGAGGCCCCGGTGATTCCGCCGCCCCCGCCGTCGGTCGTCACCAACACCCGCGCCTTTCGGGTGCTCGTGCGCAACGAGCTGTTCCGTCGGGTGCAGCTGGCAGCCCTCGACGACATCGACTCGCTCGCCGAGCTCGACCCCGACTTCGACTGGGATGCCGCTCTCGAGGCGTACTACGCCGACCACGACTTCATCGGCACCGACGCCGATGCCCGCAGCGCGGCGATGCTCGTCGTCGACGAGGGCGCTTTTCAGTGGACGGTGCAGCAGATCATCGCCGACCCCGCGGGCGACCACGACTGGCGCATCCACGCGACCGTCGACCTTGCAGAGTCGGCAGAGCGCGGTGTGGCCGCCGTGCGCATCACGGGGTTTGCGGCGCTCTAGGTGTGTGCGGGTCGAGACCGCTTGTGCGGGTCGAGACCGCTTGTGCGGGTCGAGCTTGTCGAGACCGCTTGTGCGGGTCGAGCGTGTCGAGACCGCAATCCACAGATTCGCGGCCATAGCGAGGTCGCGCCATGAGCACTCGTAGTGTGCAACATGGCCTACTTCTACATGCTCAAATGCGGCGACGGCAGCTTCTATGTGGGCAGCACCAGAAATCTTGAAGCGCGGATGGAACAGCACTACTCCGGACATGGTGGCGACTACACGTCCAAGCGCCTGCCCGTGGAGCTCGTTTTCGTGCAGGAGTTCGATCGAGTCGACGAGGCCTGGCTTCGCGAAAAGCAGGTACAGGGCTGGGGACGTGCGAAACGTCTGGCGCTCATAGAGGGAAGGTATCGCGATCTGCCCGCTTTGAGCAGATCGCGTCAATCCCGAGTGGATTGAGTCTGGCGACGTCCGGGGTCTCGACAGGCTCGACCCGCTCAAGCGGTCTCGACAGGCTCGACCCGCATAAGCGGTCTCGACAGGCTCGACCCGCATAAGCGGTCTCGACGGGCTCGACCCGCTCAGACGAGGTCGAGGGTGCGCGCGAGGTAGTCGTTGCGGAACTTTCCCGTCGGATCCCAGTCGTGGGCGAGCGCGCGGAAGTCGTCGAAGCGGGGGTACAGGGGGCGCAGCGCGTCCGCCTCGGCGGCGAACCACTTGCCCCAGTGCGGTCGGGCGCCGAACGGCAGCAGCAGGGCCTCGATGTCGGGAAGGATCGCGGCGACATCCGTCGGCATCTTCTTCCAGGTGAAGTGCAGGTTGATCGTGTCGGTGTCGTAGGCGCCGCTCAGCCACAGCGAGTCGGCCCGCATCGTGCGGATCTCGCTGATGTGCAGAATCGGGGCGATGCGGTCGGCAAGCGAGCGCATGGCCTCGAGCGCGGCAACCGCGTTGATGCGCGGCACGAGGTACTCGGTCTGGATCTCCTCGCCGTTGGAAGGCGTGAACTCCATGCGAAAGTGCGGCAGCCGGTCGCTCCACAGGCCGGGCACGCCACCCTGCTGGGTGGTCGGGCCGGCGTCGGTCTCGGGCAGCGGGTGCAGGTCGACCTTCTGGCGGGTGGCGCCGAACAGCTCACCGCGCACCTTGCCGGGCACGAGCGACTTGAGCCAGGTCGTGCCAGCCGTGTCGCCAACCCAGTTGGTGAAGACGCTGACGGAATAGGCGGCGGATGTGACGGTGTCGAGGTTCGCGAGCAGTGCCTCCCAGCTGATCCCCTCCCACAGGTCCTGCCGAACCTCGAACGCAGGCTCGACGTCGAGCGTGACGGAGCTGAGCACGCCGAGCGCGCCCAGCGAGACGACGGCACCGTCGAACTCGTCGTCGACCGGCTGCAGGGTTCGCTGCGAGCCGTCAGCGGTGATGAAGGTCATGCCGGCGACGGCGCCGGCGAGGTTGCTGTTGCGGTCGCCCGATCCGTGCGTTCCGGTGGCGATGGCGCCGGCGACCGAGATGTGGGGGAGGGAGGCGAGGTTGTGCAGCGCGAGGCCGTGGGGCCTCAGCAGGGTGGCGATCTCGCCGTACTTCATCCACGGGGCGACGGCGATGGTGTCTTCGTCGATGATCTCGAGCGAGTGCGGCAGCTTCGAGGTGCCGATGAGCGTGCCGGGGGTGTCGGCGAGGTCGTTGAAGCTGTGACGGCTGCCGAGCGCGCGCACGCGGTCGGTGCTGGCGATCACCTGCCGCAGCTCGTCGATGGTTGACGGTTCGACAAAAGACGGGGCCGCATACTCATGCGACCCCGCCCAGTTGGTTCCAGCGCTCATACCCCCGAGGCTACTCGTACCGCAGGGAGTCGATCGGGCTCTGGCGCGCGGCGCGGGAGGCGGGCAGCACCGCGGCGACGAACGCGATGCCCATCACGAGCAGCAGAACGCTGAGGATCGACAGCGGGGTGAAGGCCACCAGCTGCAGGCCGGCGAGGCCGCTGAGCAGCCCGTTGGCGAGCACACCGCTGATGAGCGAGCCGACGCCCATCGCGACGACCGCGCCGATCGCGCTGCCGAGCAGTCCGATGAACACCGCCTCGAGGCTGAACAGGGCGAAGATGCGCCCGCTGCTCATGCCCATGGCCTTCATCAGTCCGATCTCTCGGGTGCGCTCCTGCACGCTCATCAGCAGGGTGTTGATGATGCCGAAGCCAGCCGCGATGAGGGCGATGACCGCGAAGGCGTTGAGCACGAGGATGATTCCGTCGATGACGGTCTTGAAGGTGCCGAGCTGGTCGGCGACGGTCGTGCCGGTGTAGCCGGCATCCGCGAGCTCGGACTTCAGGCTCGCCGCCGTCGCGGGGTCGGTCGGGTCGAAGCGCAGCACTGCCTGGGCGAAGGAGTCGCTCGCCGCGCCGTCGCTCTGCAGGTCGAACAGGGCGGTCGTCAGTGCGTCGTTGAGCACGACGCTCGAACCGAGCAGCGAGGGCTCCTGCACGGCCGCGACCGTCGCTTCGACCGTGTGCTGCACGCCCTCCGGGTCGGTGACGCCGATCTCGACCGTCGTGCCGATGGCATCCTCATTCGAGCTGTAGCCGAGGGGTTCGATGTAGTCGGTCGTCAGCACGAGCTGGGGGGAGGAGTCCGTCGCGTCGAAGGAGCCAGCCACCGGGGTGACCGAGATGCCGGCGCTGAGGGCGCTGACCGACAGCTCGTACTTGGTGCCGTTGTCATAGGCGAGGTAGTCGGGGCTGACCGAGACGGCTGCTTCGGCGGACTCCACGTTGTCGAGGGCACGAAGGGTGTCGAGGTCGTCAGCGGTCATGGCGAGCACAGTGCTGCCGGGAGGGCCGTTCGCCGCGATCGCATCGGCGGCATTCGGGTCGTACTCGGCAGGTCCATCCTGCTCGCTGGTGACCTCAGCCGCCTTGGTCACCGACATGACGTCGTCGGCGCCGATCGATCCCAACTGGGTGTCGATGTAGTTGTTGATGCCCGTGCCGAGGCCGTTGGTGATCGTGAGGGTGAAGGCGCCGATGAAGATAGCGATGACGGTGAGCGAGGTGCGCAGACGGCTGCGGAAGGAGTTGCGCACGGCGGCGCGCAGAATGTCGACGGTTCTCATGCTGCGAGCCCCTCGACGATGGCGCCGTCGCGCAGGTAGATGCGTCGGTCGCAGCGGGCGGCGAGCTCCTCGTCGTGGGTGACGATGACGAGCGTGATGCCGTGATCGCGGTTGAGGCTGAAGAGCATGTCCTCCACGGTCGCGCCGGTCGCGGAGTCGAGGTTGCCCGTCGGCTCGTCGGCGAAGATGATTCGCGGGTTGTTGACGAGAGCGCGGGCGATGACGACACGCTGCTTCTGACCGCCGCTGAGGTCTGTCGCCTTGTTCTTCGCCTTGTCGTCCATCTCCAGCTGCGCGAGTGCGGCGTGGGCACGTCTCGCGCGCTCGCCGCTGCGGATGCCCGCGATGGTGAGCGGCAGCATCACGTTCTCGAGCACACTCGCGTTCGGCGTGAGAAAGAACTGCTGAAACACGAAGCCGAAGGTGCGGTTGCGCAGCAGGTTGAGCTGTGTGCCCTTGAGCGACTCGGCCGCGTGTCCGTCGACGACGAGGTCGCCCGAGGTCGGGGTGTCGAGCAGCGCGAGCAGGTGCATGAGCGTCGACTTGCCAGAGCCGCTCTTGCCGACGATCGCGACGGACTCGCCTTCGTCGATCGAGAGGGTGATTCCCTTGAGGGCGTCGAAGCGGTTGGAACCGCTGCCGTACACCTTCGTCAGGTTGGTCGTGGAGAGCACGGTGGTGGTCATGTCCCCAGCCTCGCGGTGGCGCGCTCGTCGCGCGTCCGCCAGCGGGTGTCAGCGCACTACTCCGCCGGGAGTACCTACGGCAGCAGCACCGCGATGACCACGACGGCGGCAGCGATCAGCAGCGACAGGCCGATGATGAGCAGCCCCTTGCGCTGGTCGGCCCTGCGCATCTCGGCGTCGACCACATTCTCTTCGGTGTGCAGCGCATCGCCGAGGTTGTAGAGGCCCCGCATCGCGAAGTTGACGCAGAAGTGCATGCCGTACTGCAGAAAGCCGTTCGCGCCGAGCAGGGCGGGGGCGGCTACGAGAACACGCCACGGGGCGGGCACGTCGAAGATCACGAAGCCAGCGAGGGCGGCGAAGGTCAGGCCCACGCCGAGCCAGCCGATGTTGAGACGCTGCTTGCGCTCCGCTGGTCCGATGTTGCACACGCCCGGGGTGTAGCTCGTTGTCGACATGTGACTAGTCTGCGCCACTTCTGCGATTCGCGGCCCACGCACGTGTGGCCCCTCAGCAAACGCCGAGGGGCCACACGGTTCTCGTCGGTCTACCACCGACCAACGAGGATCTAGTTGACGGTGAGCGTGTTCGTCACCGAGATGAGCGTCACCACCAGCGCGCTGATGAAGCCGCCGATGTAGGGGTTGTTGGTGGCGCGGTAGATCTTGCGAGAGATCACCGCGGTCACCGCGAGGATGACGATGACGGGGAACAGCCAGATGCTGAAGATTCCGCCGAAGCCGTCGATCGTGTAGCCCGTGTTCGCGAAGGTCGTGTACTGCGCGACCACCAGCACGATGGGCGCGAGGGAGTTGACGAGCGCGAGAATGGCCGTGTTGATCCACTCCTTGCCCCGCACCGCGAAGCGGTTGAAGCCGTTGATGGCCACCGAGTTCGCGACGAAGTAGACGAGGAAGAACGGCACGTACAGCAGGCCGATCCACAGCTTGTCGGGCGTGAAGGCCTTGACCGCGATCACCCAGAGACGGAAGTCCGTCTTGAAGAAGAAGTCAAGGATGAACACGATCAGGTAGGCCGCTGCGACCACGACGGCCGCGAGGCCGAGGCTGTGCAGGACGGTGCGCCATCCCGGCAGAACGCCGTTGCCCCGCAGGCTCGCACCGTTCTTGCGACCGAACAGCAGGTACGAGAGCGTCATCACGATGAGCGCGAACACACCGTTGACCGCGGCCCAGGTGGCAATGAAGAACACCGCGCCCTGCGTGAAGATCGACGGCACGACGTTGAAGGCGATTGCGCCCATGAAGTCCTGCTGGCTCAGCCACACGTAGCTGGCGCCGGAGAACAGCGCGGACACCGCCAGCCCACCCCAGAACCAGCCGTTCGCACCACGACCGCGAAGCGCCACGGCCTCAACGGGTGCGGCAGCGAGACCGGCAAAGCTGCGGAAGGTGAGAAGGTAGCGCGCGAAGGCGAGCAGGAAGATGCCGAAGCCTATGAGACCGATGGTCGTGAAGACCTCCTTGACCTGCCACACCTGAGCGCCCGCCGCGATGGGGGTCGGGGCACCGAAGGCCTCTTCGAAGAAGGCGACCTGGTTGCCGACAGTGGTGCTCGAGATCGTGCCCCACGGGTGCGTCTGCGCTGGCGTGTAGACGACGCGCATGGCGCCACCATCGCCGTCGGTGTAGACGGTGTCGTTCTCCCGCTTGTCGCCGCTCAGGGTGCTCGGGTCAGCACCGTAGTTGAGGAACGACTGGGCGTTCGGGGTGCCGATGTACTCGCGCGGGGGAGTGAGCACGGCGCCCTCGGCGCTGTAGCTGCGGAAGAAGAACTCGTCGTACTGGTCGGCGACGATGCCGGTGTCGCGTGTGCCGTACAGGTTGAAGTACGCGTTGCCGTTCTCTGCATCCGTGTAGACGCCGTCGTTGTCGACGAGCAGAACAGCGGCGATGAGCTGCGTCTCTGCGGCGTTGTCGATGGCTACAGAGAAGTTCGCCGCGCGGGCGCCGTTCGAGTGACCGGAGACTCCGATCTTGGCGGTGTCGACGTAGGGCAGGTCGGCGATGAGCTTCACCGCGTCGTACATTCCGGTGCCGTTGGCGGCGAGGTCCGCGTAGTTGAGGTAGTCGGAGTTGCCGTGGCCGTACATGTCGATCGACAGCACGACGTAGCCGCGGCGAGCGAGCTCGACGTAGTTGGCATCCTGCATCTCGCGGTTGTTCCACCAGCCGTGGCTGACGACGATCGCGGGTGCCTTGTTGTCGACGGTGGCTCCTGCGGGCTTGAAGAGCAGTGCGCTCATCAGCTGGCCGTTCGAGGTCTCCCAGCGCAGGTCCTTGACGGTGACCTGACCGGCGTTGGTCTGAACGACCGACGCCCCGATGGCCGACACCAGCATCAGTGCCAGCGAGAGGATGAGCCAGAAGCCGTTCCTCTTGAAGAGTTTGTCTCTCATTGTTTTCCCTACTCCTTTGTGTGGGTTGTTGGTGCTGTGGATCTGCGCGACCTACGACTCGACGTCGTCGTCCACCCAGTCCATGGTCTTCGTCACTGCCTTTTTCCAGTTGCGGTACAGGCGGTCGCGTTCACTGCTGGGCATTTGTGGTGACCAGCGGGTGTCCTCCGACCAGTTGTCGACGACGTCTTGCTCACCGCGCCAGAAGCCGATGGCGATACCGGCGGCATAGGCCGCCCCCAGCGCCGTCGTCTCGGTGACACGCGGGCGAATCACGTCGACGCCGAGCTGGTCGGCCTGAAACTGCATGAGCAGCTCGTTGGCGACCATCCCTCCGTCGACGCGAAGTTCTGCGAGGTCCACACCGGCGTCCGCGTTCATGGCGTCCATGACCTCACGGGTCTGGAACGCGGTCGCCTCGAGGGCGGCACGGGCGATGTGGTTCTTGGTGACGTAGCGGGTGAGGCCCACGAGGGCGCCGCGGGCATCCGGGCGCCAGTGCGGGGCGAACAGGCCAGAGAAGGCGGGCACGAAGTAGGCGCCGCCGTTGTCGCTGACCTCGAGCGCGAGCTTCTCGACGTCGGGGGCGTCGGTGAACATGCCGAGGTTGTCGCGCAGCCACTGCACGAGTGAGCCCGTTACCGCGATCGAGCCCTCGAGCGCGTACACCGCGGGGGCCTCGCCGATCTTGTAGCAGACCGTGGTGAGGAGGCCATTCTTGCTGTTGACGCGGCGGGTGCCGGTGTTGAGCAGCAGAAAGTTGCCGGTGCCGTAGGTGTTCTTGGCCATGCCCTCGCTGAAGCAGGCCTGGCCGAAGGTGGCGGCCTGCTGATCGCCGAGGATGCCGCAGATCGGCACGCCCGGCAGCATGCCGTGCTCGCGTCCGTGCCCGTAGACCTCGGACGATGAGCGGATCTCGGGCAGCATCGACAGCGGAATCCGCATGTCGGCCGCGATGTCGTCGCGCCACTGCAGGGTGTCGAGGTCCATCAGCATCGTGCGGCTGGCGTTGGTCACGTCGGTGACGTGCACGCCGCCGTCGACGCCGCCGGTGAGGTTCCACAGCAGCCAGGTGTCCATGGTGCCGAAGAGCAGGTCGCCCGCCTCGGCGGCCGCGCGTGCGCCGTCGACGTTGTCCAGAATCCAGCGGATCTTGGGGCCGGCGAAGTAGGTGGCGAGCGGCAGCCCGACAATCGCCTTGTACCGGTCGGCTCCCTCGTCGCCGCCGAGCTGCTCGCAGAGGCGCTGAGTGCGGGTGTCCTGCCAGACGATCGCGTTCGCCACGGGAACCCCGGTGCGGCGGTTCCAGACGAGCGTGGTCTCGCGCTGGTTGGTGATGCCGACCGCGGCGATGTCAGTGGCCGTGAGATTCGCGCGGGTGAGCGCGATGCCGACGGCCTCGCGCACGTTGTTCCAGATCTGCTCCGCGTCGTGCTCCACCCATCCGGCACGGGGAAAGATCTGCTCATGCTCGAGCTGTCCGCTCGAGACGATCTCGGCCGCATGGTTGAAGATGATGGCGCGCGAGCTCGTCGTGCCCTGGTCGATCGCCAGCACGTAGTCGGGCATTCGGTGGTCTCCTTTGATCACGTCGATGGGGGTGCGGTTAGCCGGCCGAGGTGCGGGAGCCCACCAGGGGCACGATCTCGGCGGCTCTCTCGCGTACGGCCGCCGCAGCGGCATCGTCGAGAGTGGTCGCCGCCTCGGCCTCTGCGGCCGCGCGGGCGCGGTAGAGACGGGTCTCGGTGGCGCTCTGCTCCGCGGTCCACCCGAGCTGCTCCGTTGCGATCGCGGCCACCTCGTCGAGGGCCGCGTCGGCCTCGTCGACGTACTCGTAGACCATCCGGGTGCGCCGCATCATGAGGTCGTCGAGGTGCAGGGCGCCCTCGTGGCTGATCGCGTAGGCAATCTCGGCGCGCAGGTAGGCGGGGGCACCGGCGAGCGGCACGGCAAGCCCGGGCTCGCGGTCGCACAGGGCGAGAAGGTCGTCGACCGCTGAGCCGTAGCGGTGCAGTAGGTGCTTCTGCATCGCCTCCGACCAGGCAAAGCGGTCGCTCGCCGCGGCGAGTCGCACGGCTGCCGCGTCGAGGTTGAGCGCGCCAAGCAGGGGGATGCCCTTGGTGCGGGACTCGTTCGTGCGTGCGGAGGCACCCAGGGCGAAGTCGACCGCATCCTTCGCCATGACGCGGTAGGTGGTGAACTTGCCGCCCGCGATGACCACGAGACCGGGAACGGGGGAGGCGACGGTGTGCTCGCGCGAGACCTTGGCAGAGCTGGTGCCCTCTTTCGTGCCCGGCTGCAGCAGCGGAC
>JBIIAR010000067.1:0-9226 GCA_044239765.1 Microbacteriaceae bacterium | reverse complement strand
GAGGCGGTCCACCTCCACCTCGAGATGCGTGGTGTGGCCCAGCTGGGCACGGGCGGCACGAATGACATCGGTGACCGACGCACCGCCGGCCGTGAGCACGGCGAGGTGGTTGTCCTTCGCGAGCACGGCGTCCGAGAGCGAGAAGCGGTGGTTGTGTCCTCCACCACTGCGCACCGCATGCCGTTCGAGCGCTCGAAGGCCGGGGGTGGTCTTGCGGGTGTCGACAACGCGAGCCTTCGTGCCTGCCACGAGGGCGACGAACTGGGCGGTGAGGGTGGCGATTCCCGACATCCGCTGCGTGAGGTTGAGGGCGATGCGCTCACCGCGCAGCACGGCGCGCGCCGGGCCGCTGATGACGGCGATGATGTCACCCGCCTCGAAGCGATCGCCGTCGGCGAGCATGAGCTCGACGGACACCTCTGCCGAGACCGCCGCGAAGGTCGCCACGATCACGGCCCCGCCGCTGAAGACGCCGGGCTCGCGGGCGTTGAGCTCCGCGGTGGCGGTCGCATCGGCGGGAACGAAGAGCTCAGAGGTCACGTCGCCCCAGGGGGCATCCTCCTCGAGGGCGGCGAAGACGACAGCCTCGATCGCGGTGTCAGTCAACACGGGCGACGACCTTTCGCACCCACGACAGGTGCTTCTCGAAGAAGGGCGAGGTCTCGGGAAAGTCGACGCGGTAGTGGGCGCCGCGCGACTCCTCGCGGGCGAGGGCAGCGTGCACGACGATGCGGGCGAGGTCGAGCAGGTTGCCGTCTTCGCGGGCGTCGACGGTCTCGCCGCTCGCGGTCCACCCGGCGAGCAGCGCTGCGGCCTCCTGCAGCTCGGCGGCCGAGCGGTAGAGCCCGGCGTTGTCCCACATCAGCCTCTGCAGCGTTGCGCGGTCCACAACCGTCGTCTCACCCTCGAACGGCTCGGATGCCGGGTCGGCAATGTAGTCGACCTCGAGCGCCACCCACGGCTCGTCCAGTGCCGCGGCGGCACGCCAGGCGAACACGAGCGACTCAAGAAGCGAGTTGGAGGCGAGTCGGTTGGCGCCGTGAACGCCCGTGCACGACACCTCGCCGACGGCCAGCAGGCCCTCGAGGGAGGTGCGGCCGTCGTCATCCGTGCGCACGCCGCCCATCCAGTAGTGGGCCGCAGGGGTCACCGGAATGGGCTCGACCCCCCAGTCGAAGCCGTGCTGCTTGGTGACCTTCGAGATTCCGGGAAAGCGGTCCTCGAGAAAGGCGCTGCCCAGAGCGGTGGCGTCGAGCATGACCGGTAGGCCGTTCTGCTTGGCCATCTGCGACGCGATGCCTCTGGCAACGACGTCGCGTGGGGCGAGCTCGCCGTCGGGGTGCACGTCGAACATGAAGCGGCGTCCGGCGGAGTCGAGCAGTGTGGCACCCTCGCCGCGCACGGCCTCGGAGACGAGGGGGTTGCCGGGGACCGCGAGGGAGGTCGGGTGAAACTGGTAGAACTCCACGTCGCTGATCGCGGCACCCGCGCGCAGGGCCGCGGCGACGCCGTCACCCGTGGTCACCTGGGGATTGGTCGTGTGCTGGTAGAGCTGCCCGGCTCCCCCGCTGGCGAGAATGACGAAGTCCGCGTCGACGCGGCGCGACGAGCCGTCGGCCAGCAGCAGGTCGACCCCGACAACATGGCCGTCCTCGACCACGAGGTCCTTCATGAAGGTGTGCTCGTGCACCTCGACGGCCACCCGCTTGACCGACCGCACCAGGGCGAGCTCGATCTCGAGGCCCGTGGCATCGCCGCCGGCGTGGATGACACGGCGGTGGCTGTGTGCGGCCTCGTGGCCGCGGGCGAGCTCGCCGCCCTCCCTGTCGAAGTCCACCCCGAGGGCGATGAGGTCGCGGATGCGCTGCGGCCCCTCCGAGCAGAGCACCTCGACGGCGTGCAGGTCGTTGAGCCCCGCTCCCGCCTTAAGAGTGTCGGCCACGTGGGAGGCCACGGAGTCATCCGGGAACATGGCCACGGCGATGCCGCCCTGGGCGTACTTGGTGTTGCTCTCTGACAGCTCGTCCTTGGTGACGAGGTACACGTCGTGGTTCTTCGATGCCTCGAGTGCGGCAATAAGCCCGGCAATGCCGGTGCCGACGACGACGACGTTCGCCATCAGACGGCCTTGGGCTTCGCGGCGAGCATGCGCTCGAGGGCGATGACGGCGTTGGCCTTCACGTCATCCGGGACGATGATCTGGTTGAGCACCTCGCCGCGAACCAGCCCCTCGAGAACCCACGCGAGGTACCCGGGGTGGATGCGGTACATCGTCGAGCACGGGCACACCACGTCGTCGAGGCAGAAGATCGTGTGCTGCGGAAACTCCGCGGCCAGCCGGTTGACCATGTTGATCTCGGTGCCGATCGCGAAGGTGGTCGGCTCGGTCGCGGCGGCGACGGCCTTGCGGATGTAGTCGGTCGACCCCGCCTCGTCGGCGGCATCCACGACGGCCATCGGTGTCTCCGGGTGCACGATCACGCGCACGCCCGGGTGCTCGCGACGCGCGCGCTCGACCTGCTCGACGGTGAAGCGCTTGTGCACGCTGCAGAAGCCGTGCCAGAGGATCACCTGCGCGTCGAGCAGCGACTCTGCGGTGTTGCCGCCGCCGGGCTTGCGCGGGTTCCACATCGGCATGCGCTCGAGCGGGATTCCCATGGCCTTGGCCGTGTTGCGCCCGAGGTGCTGGTCGGGGAAGAACAGCACGCGCTGCCCGCGCTCGAAAGCCCACTCGAGCACGGTGGCGGCGTTCGACGACGTGCAGACGATTCCGCCGTGGCGGCCGCAGAACGCCTTGAGCGCGGCGGAGCTGTTCATGTAGGTGACCGGGATGATGGGCATGCGGCCATCGGCATCCGGCTCGGTTCCATAGAGGGCCTCGAGCTCGGCCCAGGCGGCCTCGACCGAGTCCTCGTCGGCCATGTCGGCCATCGAGCAGCCGGCGGCCAGGTTGGGCAGGATCACCTTCTGGTCGGGGCGCGCGAGAATATCAGCGGTCTCGGCCATGAAGTGCACGCCGCAGAAGACGATGGCCTCGGCGTCGGGGCGCTCGCGGGCGGCGTTGGCGAGCTGAAAGGAGTCGCCGACGAAGTCGGCGTGCTGCACAACCTCGTCGCGCTGGTAGAAGTGCCCGAGCACGACGACGCGGTCGCCGAGAATCTGCTTGGCAACGCGGATGCGGTCGTGCAGCTGCTCGTTCGTCGCCTGCTGGTACTCGAGCGGAAGCATGCCCTGCCGCGGTGAGCCGGTGGGGATGATGTCACCCATCGACGAGCCCGGCCCGTAGCTGTTGAGTGGCTGCGCGTCGAAGACCCACGGCCCTTCGGCGAGCTCGGTCGTGCAGACCCCGCCATTCGTGATTCCAGAGACGATGCTCTTGATCTGCGTATCAACCGATGACACGGGGTGCCTCATTTCTGGTGGTGCTCAGGGGTCCATTGTCGGTCAGGCCGACCGATGAGTCGAAGCGGTAGAGCCGCGGAGGGCGGTGCCGACCGCCGGTGATGCGCTGCTCGGTGGCGATGATGCCCTGCGATGCCTCGACCTGCCGGCGAAAGTTCGCGGGGTCGATGGGCTTGCGCAGCACGGCCTCGTGCACCTGCCGCAGCTCGGCGAGCGTGAAGGTCGGGCCGAGAAACGCGTGGGCTATGCGGCTGTACTCCATCTTGCTGCGCAGGCGCCAGAGCGCGTAGTCGACGATCGTGTTGTGGTCGAAGGCCAGCGCGGGCAGCTCATCGGCCGTGAACCAGCGCACGTTCTCGCCCTCGGCCGCCAGCTCGGCCTCGTCGGGACGCACGAGCGCCCAGTACACAACAGAGACAACGCGTTCGCCGGGTGCTCGGTCGACATCTCCGAAGCAGTAGAGCTGCTCGAGGTAGGTGCTGCGCAGCCCGGTGGTTTCGAGAAGGTTGCGGCCGGCCGAGGCCTCGAGCGCTTCACTGCGCAGGATCGGGCCGCCTGGCAGCGCCCACTGCCCTTCGTAGGGCTGGCGGATGCGGCGCACGAGCGGGATGCGGAGTCCCTCTGCCCCGAGCGCGAAGATCACGGTAGACACGGCGAGGGTGACCTCGCTGGTCTCGACTGTCGTCGTCATCCGTGCCTTCAATCAGTAAAGGTCTGTGTGACCTTTACCCAGTGTAGTACTACCGGAGGCTGTTCACGCCTGCCGTGATCGACGCGATCAGCATGATGACCACCGTCAGCACGGTCGCCACGCCGACCGCGGCGATGGTGATCCAGAACACCTTCATGTAGCGCGACGAGCCGCTGACCCGGTTGATGCGCGACGGTCGGTCGTTGACATAGGCCTTCGTCTGGCGCACTGCCTTCGCGCCCACCACGTCGATGATGCGGAAGACCTGGACGATCTGCTCCGTCCAGACGCGGCCGAAAGGAAGCTGCCAGTAGACGAAAAGCCACTCGCCGACGATCTCGACGTGCTTGCCGCCCGTCTCGTCGATAAGCAGCGCCATCAGGTCAGGGGCGAAGATGTAGAGCGCATCCGTCTCGTAGCCCGCCGGGCAGTACAGCGTGAAGTGCTCGTTGAAGTCGCCCTCGAGGCTGAGCTTCTGCTCATCGCCGTAGTCGAGCGGCAGCCCGCCGGTGAACCAGGTGTCGCGCTTGCGTGCCTCGAGAACGATGTGCGGAAGGGGTCGGTCGAGGTGAACGGCGATGAACCCCCAGCGCATGGTCGCCGGACCGGCCTTGCCCGAGGGCATGTCGTACCGAAACTCGCCGGCATCGAAGAAGCGGCCGGACGTGGAGCGGATGTGGTCGACCGCGAGCCGGTTCGTCCACTCGGCGAAGATCGAGCCCGGGTAGTTCGGATCCTTGTCGACCTCCGAGTAGAGCAGTCCGTGCTCTGCGGCATAGCTCCTGGCGTCAGGCAGATGGGGCATCGACGGCTCCTCCAAATCGGCGGTTGCGGTTCGCGTAGAGCTCGATAGCGCGCCACAGGTCGAGTCGCGAGAAGTCGGGCCAGAGCGTGTCGAGAAAGACCATCTCTGCGTAGGCGCTCTGCCAGAGCATGAAGTTGCTCGTGCGCTGCTCGCCAGAGCTGCGAACGAAGAGGTCCACGTCGGGCAGGTCGGGCGTGTAGAGGTGCTTCTGGATGGACTTCTCGGTGATTGCCCCGCCCTCGTCGACCAGGCGCCGCACGGCGTCCACGAGCTCCTGGCGGCCGCCGTAGTTGACGCACATCGTGAGGGTCAGGGTCGAGTTGCGCGCGGTCAGCTTCTCGGCGAACAGCAGCTCGTCGATGACGCTGCGCCACAGCCGCGGCTTGCGGCCCGCCCAGCGCACTCGAACGCCCCAGTCATTGAGCTGATCGCGACGCCGGTGCAGCACGTCACGGTTGAATCCCATGAGAAAGCGCACCTCGTCGGGGCTGCGCTTCCAGTTCTCGGTCGAGAACGCGTAGACGCTGAGGTGCTTGACGCCAGCCTGAATCGCTCCGGCCACGACATCGAGCAGCGCCGCCTCACCGGCCTGATGCCCCTGGGTGCGCGTGAGCCCCTGCTTGTTCGCCCAGCGGCCGTTGCCGTCCATGACGATGGCGACGTGCTTGGGCACCTCGCCGAAGGCGGGCGGGTAGAGGTTCGTCCAGTCGACGGGCTTGAAGTCGACGGCGTCTCTGTGGGTCTTCTCAACGGGGCTCATGCGGTGCTGCGATCCACGTGCTGCAGCGAGCGCAGCGAGCGTTCGAGGTGAAACTGCGTGTAGGCGGCGACGATGCCGCTCGCCTGCGACTGGTGGCGCTCGTCGGTCTGCTCGGCATCCGCCCAGTCCCCCGCGAGCAGCGATGCCAGCAGGTTGATGGTGCGCGGGTCGAGCCGCGGCGAGCCCGGAGGGGCAACGTGGTCGGCGACGACACCACCGAGCTGCGCGACGAATACCGTGTGCGGCCCGGGCTCACCGGTGACGGCGCAGTCGCCGAAGCTCGGCGCCCAGCCGGCGATGCTGAGCGCGCGCAGCAGGTAGGAGTCGAGGGTGAGGCTCACGGGGTGCTCCTTGCGGGCGAGCGAGCGCAGGGCGCCGACCAGCAGGAGGTACTGCTGCAGGCTTCCGTCGTCATCCGTGATCTTGTCGGCGGTCTCGACCATGACGCTCGCCGCCGTGTAGGCCGAGTAGTCACCGGTGATGTCGGAGCCGTAGGAGCCGAGGGACTCCGCCTGCGTCACGATGTCGAGGGTGCGCCCCTCGTAGAACTGCGCGTCGACGACCATGAAGGGCTCGAGGCGGGCGCCGAACTTGCTCGCCGTGCGGCGGACGCCCTTCGCAACGGCACGGATCTTGCCGTGGCTGCGCGAGAGCATCGTGATGATGCGGTCGGCTTCACCCAGCTTGTGGGTGCGCAGCACAACGGCTTCGTCACGGTATACCTTAGGCACCATGCTCCGAGCCGCCATATACGCCCGCATCAGTGACAATCCGGAAGTAGCGGCGACTGCTGACCAGATTCGTCGATGCGAGGCGCTCGCTACGCGCGAAGGGTACGAGGTTGTCGCCCGATACACCGACGACAACATCTCCGCCTTTGGCGGAAAAACGCGCCCGGGCTGGGTCGAGTTGCAGCATGCGATCAAGGCTAGGCGACTGGACATCATTCTCGCTGTAGCCGATGACCGACTCGCTCGAGATGCCGCTGAGAAGATCGGTTTTCAGGTGGCCTGCGCCAAAGCAGGAGTGAAGTGGCACACCGTCGCCGGCGGAATTGTTGATCCCGCGACCGCTGGTGGCGCACTGATGTCCACCATCACGGCCGGAATCGCTCAATATGAGAGCCAGGTGAAGTCCGAGCGCGTTGCCGCGTCTGTGGTTCGACGGCGACTCGAGGGTAAGGACATTGGGGGTCCTCGCCCGTTTGGCTTCACAACGGACCGCCGAGGGTTGATAGAGGCCGAGGCTGAGCTCGTTCGTGCCGGGCACCGCATGGCTCTCAGCGGTGCAAGCACCTACGCGATCGTCAAGGCATTCATGAACTCTGGAGTCCCGCCGGTTAGAGCTAACCAGTGGAGCTATGTGATCGTTCGAAAGATCCTGACCCGTCCCCGAAATGCGGCACTCGCGGTGACCTCGGACGGAGCAGTCTTCGAGCTGACGGAGCACCCGGCAATAGTCTCTCGAGCGGATCATGAGGCCGTTGCGTCACTGATCGGAGGCTCTTCGCAAACTCTTGGGCGCAGACCTCAGCATCTCGCGTCTGGTGGCGTAGCTAGATGCGGAACCTGCGGAGCGCCGCTGCGTTTCCAGAGTCAAAAGGGAGGCATTTATCGTTGCACGGCAGCTAACTCCGGGCTGGGCAAGATCGACGGTCGGGTGCATCCTTCGGTAAAGGCTGCAGATGTTGATGCAGAGATCGCAACCGAGATAATCCCTGCCCTGGCCGCACGTCTGCTAGGCGGCAGTGATGGAGCGCTCAATACCGACGTGCCGATCCGCGCATTGCTCCTGCAGCGGGCAGAGATTGAACGACAGCGTGATGCCGCCCAAGAGCTCTACCTGATTCCGGGCGCCAACAAAGCGCGTGTGCGTGTCAGTCTGGCGTCCTTTGCGGAGCAGCTGGAGTCCCTTGACGAGCAACTAACCGAGGCTCGCGGCGCGGGCTCCGCAGCCATCAAGGCGATTGCTGCAAGCCTCGCAGACGTGGAAGGCGCCGACCGGACCCTAACGACCCTTGGCGCTCGTTTCAACGAGGCATGGGCGCAGATGCCATTGGAAGATCAGCGAGCTCTTGTGAGGGCCTTGCTAGAGGTGAAGATCCATCCCGCGAGCATTGCCCGCAAGATGGGCATTGAACGGCGCCCCGACGGCAGCGCCGAGGTTGTAGTGCTGCGCGAGGGTCCTCAACGAATATCCATTCGCCGGCTGTAGGTCGATGAAGCGCTCTCCAAGATTCCCAAAAAAAAATTTGAGCGGGGGCGCCCCGCGCGACATCTCTTCGAAGCTTCTGGGCGCTCACCCCGTTTGGGGCAGGTACCCGACGCTTGAAGCTTTCTAAGCTCACCCCCGCCCCACGCTCTATCTCGCACCCGGGCCTCGTCATCTTGAGGTGTTTCCGGTTGACAGTGCGAGAACGCGGGCGCAGGCGTATTGACAGCGCGAAAAGAGAAAAAACCGTGCCAAGTTCTCGACTGGAACTGTACGCGCCTTTCGCGTTGCGCCACCATCCGTTCAGTCCGATTGAAGAAAGCCCCAGAGCGGTGCGACTCGACTCCACAACGCGACCGTCTAGATGGTCACACTTTGACAGAGGGGGTTGGGCGATTGCCGCCCAAATCGAGCCCGCAGTGCGCGCTGAAGGCAGAGACCCGGAGTAAACAGGTGAGTAACCGCTGACACTCATCTGGATGTGCGGTGTACATTTTCTGGGAGTTTCCTGTGAGTCAGGTTATGGTCACTTTGTAAACAAACAACGAGAGGAACTCCCTTGCACGAAGCATTTGTCCGCGCTCCCGAGCGCGCGAACCGCATTGACGGCGTCCTGACGCTTGACGCTAGGCCCATTACCGACGCCTATTCGGATGACTGGAAGAACACGCCTGACGTCGTTCTCGAGAGCCCGATAGATGAGACGGACATCGTGAAGGGCTTGTGCGCCACTTGCGCTATGGCATTCGCGAGCAGTCTCTCGCCGCTGAAGGGCAGCACCACGGAGCGCTTCGGCCGTGGCGCGGTCCTCATCCGCGAGCACTGGATGTCCGGTGACGAGTACAAGTTGGCCTGGGTCGATCGTGAATACCGTGGCAGGCTGTTCGATGAGGCCATGCGGAAGCAGAAGGGCACGAGGGGCGAACAGGAAGACGCGGCTAGTTTTGCCGAAGCGCTGCTCGCATGGCCGAGATGCGGGGTCTGTCCGATCTGGGTAGCAGAAAACGTGTTCTTGCCGCCTGTAACGCCGGACCTCGCCCCCACTGCGCCGCGGTGTGCTGACTGCGAACGACGTGCCCACCTTGAGGCTTGGTTGCAGTTCTCGGACTTCCCGGCGTTAGTGACGCCCAGTGTCCTCAACACGGAAACGATAACTGCAGCTTTCTGGATGGGCTCTCATGCCTTCAACCTCATCGAGAACGCCCGCAAGTCGCTTTTGCGCGCGCAGTCCCGTTGCGATGCCTGCCCGTCCGCTGCGCCTCCGAAGGCACCGCGAGAGGCAGGACTGGAGAAGAAGATTCTCGCTGTTCTGGCTGGGCACGGTGTTCCGATGAGCGTCAACGATCTTCTGGACGCT
>JBIIAR010000066.1:0-9241 GCA_044239765.1 Microbacteriaceae bacterium | reverse complement strand
GCGAGACGTCGATGCTCGTGCCGGTGAACGCCATGGCGGGATGCACGGCGAGCGGAATCACGCCCTGCGCCGTCGCCGGAGCGAGCACGGCAGTTCCGTAGCCGGGTGCCGTGTGCAGCACGAGCTGCCCGACCTGCCACGCGTTGACGGCGGCCAGACCGGCCACGAGCTCCTCGAGCTCGCGCTCGGGAACGGCAAGGATGACGAGCTCACTGCGCTCGATCACATCGGTGATCTCGAGCACCGGCACGCCGGGCAGCATCGCCTCGGCGCGATCGCGGCTCTCGTCGCTGATCGCGCTGATGCCCACGATGGCGTGGCCCGCGTGGGCGAGCGCCTTGCCGATCACAGGCCCGACCCGACCGGCGCCGATGATGCCGATGCCGAGCCGGCCGGAACGCTCAGCCATTAGCGCGCCAGCGCTGCGTGGTGTCGCGGGAGCCGTGCTCGACGGCCGCCGCGGTGATGCGGGAGAAGAAGTCGCGGGCAGTCGCGTCATCCACCGCCCCGATGGTCGGGGTGATCGGTCCGGTGACGGTGTGCAGGCGCAGGGTCGCCACGCGCAGGCGACGGCGCAGCCATCCGACCTGGATCGCCGTGCTCTGCAGCCGCGCGAGGGGGACGATGATCAGCTCGCGCCAGACGGCTCCCTTGCGCAACAGCACCGCGTCGTCCGCAAGAGCGATACCGTTGCGACGCCACGAGAACCAGCGGATCACAGCGGCGCGGCGCGGCGAGTTCGCATAGCCGTCGCCTGCCTCGCCGAGCAGGCCGTGGCCGAGCAGCGGGTCGCCGGCCATCGAGGGCAGCACCAGCGCGAGCACGGCGAGCACATCGTCGCGGTTGCCGACCGGCAGGATCGTTGTGTTCTCCTGCGTGCCCGAGCCGCTGGCCGACGACTTGCCCGCGAGGTTGACCTTGATCTGCCACCAGCCCGGGATGCGCCAGAGCAGCGGCTGGCTCACCTGCACCGCGTGGATGCGCCCCGGCGGCAGCGTCTCATTGGTCGTCGACAGCAGACCGTACCCGATGCGCACGCCATCGGGCGTGCCCGCGATCGTGTAGCGCAGCGAGCGGGTGAACTTGCGCGAGTAGTAGCTGATGACGCCGATCGCACCGGGAATGGCGCCGAACAGAAAGAAGGGGGCATCCGTCACGCCCGCGAAGATGGCGATGCCGGCGATAACGACCAGCAGGGTGAGCGTGCCGTCCCCCAGCAGCAGCGAGCCGATCACCCGCCCGACGTTCATGGTCACAACGGACTCGGCGCGCAGGGCGGCGGGGTCGAGCTCTGGCGCGAGCATCTCGTTCACCCGGTCGCGGATCACGTCCCCGCTGCCGGCCTCGACCTTGTGTGGGGCGGCCTCCTGCGTGCCAGAGGCGAGCCGCAGGATGTCGGCGCGCAGCTGGTCCGCGGCAGCCGTGCCGAGGTAGGCGAGCTGCACGTTCGCGTCCTGGCCGGCGACGTTGACCTCGAGCTTGGCCGCGCCGAACAGGCGGGGGATGAAGGGCTTCGAGACGTTGATGCCCTGGATGCGGTCGAGACGGCCCTTGCGGTTGGTGCGAAACAGCACGCCGCTGCGCACCTCGACGACCTCGTCGGTGATGCGAAAGCTGTGCATGCGCCACGACAGGTAGAAGCCGGCAACACCGAGCAGCAGTCCGACGACCACGGCAGCGATCACGATCCAGAAGAGCTCGCTGCGCTGCAGCCAGACGAAGGGGTCGTCTTCGTTGTCGCCGCCGAGAAAGCTGTTGATCAGCTCGTCGCGCAGCTGCACGACGATGAAGCCGATGATCGCGATGAGTGCGATGCCGCCCTTGAGCAGCGGGGTGGCGGGGTGCAGGCGGTGCCATTCCCCGTCGGTGAAGCCTGTGTCGGGCACAGCGTCGGGGTTCACAGCCCGGCCCGGCGGCTCTCGGCGAGGCTCACCAGCGTGTCTCTCAACTCCTCGGCGACCTGCTCGGGCAGACCGGGGATGACGACTCCGCTGGCCGCGGCCGCGGTGACGAACTTGAGCTCGCTGAGCCCGCACAGCCGGGCGATGGGACCGCGGTTGATGTCGACCAGCTGCATCCGTCCGTAGGGAACAGCGACAATGCGCTGCCACATGATGCCGCGCTTGAACAGCAGGTCGTCCGCCCGCAGCTGGTAGCCGATGGACCGCACGCGCCGCGGGGTGAGCGCGACCATCACCAGCGAGATGCCGCCGACGACAACGGGAGGCAGCCAGCCGAGCTCCCAGCGAAACAGCACGAGCGGCACGAATGAGACGGCCGTCATCATCAGGCCGGAGATCACATAGCCGAGCAGGTCGACGATGACGTACTTCGGCGATACCCGCTGCCAGGCCGTGTCGTCGATGGTGGCTTGTGTCACGCGGGCGACTCCTTCGTACCGTCGTCTTCGGGTGGCAGTGTGCACATCTTCTCGGCGACGAGACCGCCGACCAGAAGCACGACTGCTCCGACGACGGTCACGACCGCCATCGTCACCGAGCCTACTGCGGGCAGCACCGAGCGGCTGAGGAGGAAGACGAGAATGGCCCCGGCCAGCCCAGACACCAGGGCGCCGGCGAGACTCGACGCCTTGGCGAGCAGCACGACCCGCGTCGCGTAGAAGGGGTCGACACGCGCGCCGGGCACCTTGCGGGTCACCCTGAACACCGGAAGCGCGAGCAGCACGATGAGCACGCCGATGAGGCCGACGGCGATGCCGAGGGTGATCGGGGGTATCACCGCGGGCCTGCCCGATGCCACCAGCATCAGCTCGGCAAACCACCCGAGCGCTGCGCCGGCGATGCCGAGCACGAGCAGCAGGGAGGCGGGGGTACGAGTCATGGCGAGTCCAGTCTGGCGAGAAGGTCAGACACGCGCGACCCCCCGAGGGTGGCTTCGGGGTCGATCGACAGCCACGGCTGCAGCACAAAGCTGCGTTCGGCTGCCCGGGGGTGCGGAAGGGTGAGCCTCTCGGTTCTCAGCACAAGGCCCTCCATGTCGATGAGGTCGATGTCGAGCGTGCGGTCGGCCCAGCGCTCTCCGCGCACCCGGCCGAGGTCAGCCTCGATGGCGTTGGCGAGCGCGAGCAGGGCGTCAGGCTGCAGCGTCGTGTCGACGAGAACCACCCCGTTGAGGTAGGCCGGCGCATCAGCATCGGGACCCTGCGGTTTCACTGCCACCGTTTCGATCAGATCGGATGCGGCAGTCACCTCGACCCCATCGGCCTGCGCCAGCCGCGTCACGGCCTGCACGATCGTCGCCCCCCTGTCGCCAAGGTTCGAGCCCAGCGCCAGAACGGCTCGCGTCATCGGGATCGCTCGATGGTCACAGATACGTCGGAGAAGGGCACGGCGATCGGCGCGGAGGGCTTGTGCACGGTGACGACCGTGCGGGTGACGGGCGCGTGCTGCAGGGCGACGAGCGCGACGCGCTCTGCAACCGTCTCGATGAGGTCGACCGGCTCACCCTCGACCGAGGCAACGACCTCCTCGGCGAGCTCGCCGTAGTGCACGGTGAGGTCGAGGTCGTCTGACGCCGCGGCTGCCTCAAGGTCGAGCCAGATGGTCACGTCGATGATGAAGACCTGGCCGGTGCGGCGCTCGTGCTCCAGCACACCGTGAAAGGCCGAGGCACGCAGCCCGGTCAGGGTGATGTGGTCGTTGGCGCTCACGCGAGGGCGCCCCGCTGCCAGGAGTCCCACACATCGAGCGCGCTGCGCGTCGACGCCACGTCGTGCACGCGCACTCCCCACGCTCCAGCCTGCGCCGCGAGTGCACTGATGGTCGCCGTCGCCTCGTCGCGCTCGGTGGCGGGGGCGCCATCCGGGGCAAAGGGGGCGAGAAACCTCTTGCGCGATACACCGACGAGCACGCGGCTCTCGAGGCTCGCCAGCTCATCGAGGTGGCCGAGCAGCTGCCAGTTCTCGTCGGCGTTCTTCGCGAACCCGATTCCCGGGTCGACGATGATGCGCGACTCGTCGACCCCGTGGATGATGAGCTCGGCGATGCGCATCTTGAGCTCTTCGCGCACATCGTGCACGACGTTCTCGTACTCCGCGACCTGGTGGTCTAGACCGCGCCAGTGCATGGCGACGTAGTCGACGTCGGTGCTCGCGATGACGGCGTGCATCTCGGGGTCGGCGAGCCCGCCAGAGACGTCGTTGATGATGGCGGCACCCGCGGCCACGGCGAGGCGCGCGGTCGAGGCGCGCATGGTGTCGACGCTCACGGCGACGCCGCGGTCGACGAGCGCCTCGATGACGGGCAGCACGCGCTCGTGCTCCGCGTCCTCCTCGACGCGCTCAGCACCCGGACGGGTGGACTCCCCGCCCACGTCGACGAAGTCGGCCCCCGCCTCGAAGAGCCCAACTCCGTGCTCGACTGCGGCGTCGACGTCGGCCCATTGCCCTCCGTCGCTGAAGGAGTCGGGGGTGACGTTGAGAATTCCAAGAACGACGGTCATGCGGTGGTGCCTATCAGTGTCATGATCTCGGCGCGCGCGATGGGCTCGCTCAGAGATCCGCGAGTAGCCATTGTCACTGTCGAGCTCTTCGCCTGTCGAACGCCACGCGCGCTGACACAGCCGTGCACAGCGTCGAGCACGACCATGACGCCCGCCGGCTGCAGTCCTGCATCGAGCGCATCGGCGATCTCCTCGGTGAGGCGCTCCTGCAGCTGCGGACGACTCGCCAGGGTCTCGACGACGCGCGGCAGCTTGCCGAGTCCGACGACTCTCGTGCCCGGCACGTAGGCGAGGTGGGCTGTGCCGATGAAGGGCAGGAGGTGGTGCTCGCAGATCGAGCGAAACTCGATGTCGCGCAGCAGCACGAGCTCACCACGCTGGCCCTCGGCGAGCTCGACGGTGTCGGTGAGGTGGTCGAGCGGGTTCTCGTCGAGCCCCGCGAAGAAGTCCCCGTAGGCCTGCGCGACCCGCTGCGGGGTCGACGCGAGACCGGCACGTGCGGGATCCTCGCCGATCGCGGCGAGGATCTCAGCAACCGCCGCCTCGATGCGGGCGGTGTCGATAGCCATGGCGTCCTACGCGGTCGCCACGCCGGGTGTCTTGCGCGGGCGCGGCGTGCGCGTCTTGGGCTTCGTGGGCGGCTCGGAGTCCACGCCGCCGTCGACGACACTCGGGTCGATCGGCGCCTTGGCCGGAATCGCCACGGGCGGGCGGTCCGACAGGGTGCGCTTCTCGCTCGAGAGCCACAGCGGGCGCTCGGGCAGCTTCTCGACCTTCTCGAAGATCGTCGCCAGCTGCACGTGGTCGAGGGTCTCCTTCTCGAGCAGCTCTGTCGCGAGCTGGTCGAGCAGGTCGCGGTTGGTGTTGAGCACCTGCCACGCCTCGTCGTGCGCCTGCTCGATGAGCACGCGCACCTCGTCGTCGATGGTCTTGGCGATGTCGTCGGAGTAGTCGCGGGTCGCGCCCATGTCGCGGCCCATGAAGGGCTCGCCCTGCGAGGCGCCGAGCTTCACCGAGCCCACGAGCGCGCTCATGCCGTACTCGGTGACCATGCGTCGGGCGATCGAGGTGGCCTTCTCGATGTCATTGGATGCACCGGTCGTCGGGTCGTGAAAGACGATCTCCTCCGCGACCCGGCCGCCCATCGCGTACGCAAGCTGGTCGAGCAGCTCGTTGCGCGTCACCGAGTACTTGTCTTCGAGGGGAAGCACCATCGTGTAGCCGAGGGCGCGTCCGCGGGGAAGGATCGTGACCTTCGTCACCGGGTCGGTGTTGCGCATCGCCGCAGCAGCGAGGGCGTGGCCGCCCTCGTGGTACGCGGTGATGAGTTTCTCCTTGTCGTTCATCAGTCGTGTGCGGCGCTGGGGTCCGGCGATGACGCGGTCAACGGCCTCGTCGAGCGCACGGTTGTCGATGAGCTGGGCGTTGCTGCGCGCGGTGAGCAGCGCGGCCTCGTTGAGCACGTTGGCGAGGTCAGCACCGGTGAAGCCGGGCGTCTTGCGCGCCAGCACCTCGAGGTCGACGCCCTTCGCGAGCGGCTTGCCCTTTCCGTGCACCTCGAGAATCTGCTTGCGACCCTGCAGGTCAGGAGCGTCAACACCGATCTGGCGGTCGAATCGGCCGGGGCGCAGCAGGGCCGGGTCGAGCACATCCGGGCGGTTGGTTGCCGCGATGAGAATGACGTTGGCGTTCGCGTCGAAGCCGTCCATCTCGACGAGCAGCTGGTTCAGCGTCTGCTCGCGCTCGTCGTTGCCGCCGCCGATGCCGGCGCCGCGGTGACGGCCGACGGCGTCGATCTCGTCGATGAAGATGATCGCCGGAGCGTTCTGCTTGGCCTGGTCGAAGAGGTCACGCACGCGGCTCGCACCGACACCGACGAACATCTCGACGAAGTCAGAGCCAGAGATCGTGTAGAACGGCACACCGGCCTCGCCGGCGACAGCGCGGGCGAGCAGGGTCTTGCCGGTTCCGGGAGGGCCGTACAGCAGCACGCCCTTCGGGATGCGGGCGCCGACGGCGAGGAACTTGCCGGGGTCCTTGAGGAAGTCCTTGATCTCCTCGAGCTCCTCGACTGCCTCGTCCGACCCGGCGACGTCGGCGAAGGTGACGGTCGGGCTCTCCTTGCCGACCAGCTTCGCCTTCGACTTGCCGAACTGCATGACACGACCGCCGCCGCCCTGCATGCGCGAGATGAGGAACCAGAAGATGGCGCCGATGATGACGAAGGGCAGCAGCAGGCCGAGGATCGAGAGGAAGGCGTTCGACTGCGGCACCTCGTCGGTGAACTCCTTGGGGTCGGCGGCGGTGACCGCGGCAACGACCTCCTCGCCGCGCGGGGCGACGTAGTAGAACTGCACCAGCTTGCCCTTGTCGCCGTCGGCCTTGCTCAGGTCGAGGGTGACGCGCTGCTCGCCGTCGATGATCTTCGCTGCCGTGACCGTGCCGCCGTCGAGCAGCTCCAGTCCGTGCTTGACCGAGATCTCCTGATAGGAGGGCTGGGCGAAGAGAAGGCTCGCGCCGATCCAGACGCCGGTGAGGGCAAGAAGGATCCAGATAATCGGACCGCGGAAAATACGCTTGAAATCCATGTGACCCGGGCTGGTCGGCCCGGCCCCTTCCTGCTAGCGAAACCTGTCTGCAAGGTTAGCGGCACCCCGCTGGGCGAACAGTGGATGTTCGCCTAGCGCGGAGTGCGGGTCGAGCCTGTCGAGACAGAGGCTTCGATACGCGACTTCGTCGCTCCTCAACCCGCACGGGAGGCTACGAGTAGACGTGGGGGGCGAGAACGCCGATGCCGCGCAGGTTGCGGTACTGCTCCGCGTAGTCGAGGCCGTATCCGATGACGAAGGCGTTGGGAATCTGGAAGCCCTCGTACTTGACGTCCACCTCGACCTTGGCGGCATCCGGCTTGCGCAGCAGCGCAACGATCTCGACCGACTCGGCCCCTCTCGTCGAGAGATTGCCACGCAACCAAGACAGAGTCAGGCCGGAGTCGATGATGTCCTCGACGATGATCACGTGGCGACCGTGCAGATCGGTGTCGAGGTCTTTGAGAATGCGAACCACGCCGCTGGACTGCGTGCCCGATCCGTAGGACGACACCGCCATCCAGTCCATCTCGATGGGGATGGTGAGCTCGCGGGCGAGGTCGGCCATGACCATGACCGCGCCGCGCAGCACGCCGACGAGCAGCGGCTTGGTGCCGGCATAGTCCACCTCGATGCGGCGGGCGAGCTCGGCGAGCTTCGCGTGAATCTCCTCCTCGGTGAAGAGGATGTCGCTGAGGTCGGCCTCGATGTCGCTGAATTCCATGTCTCTAGTCTCGTGCACTGAAGACGATGAGGCCGCCTTCTCTTCTCACGACGAGCCCCGGAAGGTCGAGCGGCCCCTGCCCGTGCCAGTCGGTGACGAGCCGCGCGACCTCGAGGGTGTGCTGCCGACTGAGCGAGAGGTGAAACTCCCCCTGCACCGCGAGGCGAATCAGTCGCTGCCGCAGCGCGGGCGGGTTCGCCTCGAGAGCGCTCACCGGCAGCGAGATGCCCGCCTCGGCAATATCGGCGAGCTCTTCGACAATCTCCTCGGCGAAGTGGTCGAGCGCGTCGGCATCCTCACGCAGCTGCTCGGCCGTGCGGGCGAGGGCCTCGGCGATGCCGGGGCCCAGCTCGGCCTCGAGCAGCGGCAGCACCGTCTGGCGCACGCGCACGCGGGTGAAGGCCGGGTCGAGGTTCTGCGGGTCGTTCCAGGGCGTCAGCCCGGCATCTGCGCACGCCTGCTCTGTGACAGACCGGCGGATGCCGAGCAGCGGCCGCCGATACACCCCGCTCACAGCGTCCATGCCCTGCAGACTCGTCGCCCCGCTGCCGCGTGCGAGGCCGAGCAGCACCGTCTCGGCCTGGTCGTCGAGGGTGTGCCCGAGCAGCACGGCGCTCGCGCCCGTCGACTGCGCAGCCTCGGATAGCGCGCGATACCGGGCCTCCCGTGCCGCCGCCTCCGGGCCGCCGTCTGTGCCGACCTCGACCCGCACGACCACGACCGGATCGAGCCCAAGCGCTCGGGCCTGGTCGGCAGCGTTCGAGGCGACGAGGTCAGAACCTGCCTGCAGCCCGTGGTCCACGATCACCGCGCCCGCGCGCCCCGATGCCTCGAAGGCGGTGGCGGCGGCGAGCGCGAGCGAGTCGGGGCCTCCACTGAGGGCAACGAGAACGAGTCCGTCGGCTGGCAGAACGGCGCGCACCGCGCGACGCGTGTGCGCGATCGCGGGCGACAGCCGGGGGCGTGTGGTCATCCAGTAACGTTATTGCAGCATCCACGAGCACAGGAGTGAACCGTCATGGCCGCATACGACGCCACCATCGAAATCCCCAAGGGCAGCAAGGTCAAGTACGAGGTCGACCACGAGACCAACCGTCTCGCCCTCGACCGCGTGCTCTTCACCGCGTTCGGCTACCCCACCAACTACGGCTTCTTCGACAACACCCTTGGCCTCGACGGCGACCCGGTCGACGTTCTCGTGCTGCACGATGAGGCCTTCTACCCGACCTCGCTCGTGAAGGTGCGCCCGGTGGGCGTGTTCAACATGACGGATGACGGCGGCAGCGACGCCAAGGTCATCGCGGTTCTCGCAAAGGACCCCCGCTGGGACTGGATCCAGGACATCAGCGACGTTCCCGAGTTTCAGCGTAAGGAGATCGAGCACTTCTTCGAGCACTACAAGGACCTCGAGCCCGGCAAGTGGGTCAAGACCGAGGGCTGGGGCGACGCCGCTGAGGCTGACGCCATC
>JBIIAR010000065.1:0-9275 GCA_044239765.1 Microbacteriaceae bacterium | reverse complement strand
TCGGGCCCACCGGCGTCGGCAAGACGGAGCTGGCGAAGGCACTCGCCGAGTACCTCTTCGACGACGAGAAGGCCCTCGTGCGCATCGACATGAGCGAGTACGGCGAGAAGTTCGCCGTCTCACGCCTCGTCGGTGCCCCTCCCGGCTACGTCGGCTACGAGCAGGGCGGTCAGCTCACCGAGGCCGTGCGTCGGCGCCCCTACAGCGTGATCCTGCTCGACGAGATCGAGAAGGCGCATCCAGAGGTCTTCGACCTGCTGCTGCAGGTGCTCGATGACGGACGACTGACAGACGGACAGGGCCGCACGGTCGACTTCCGCAACGTGATCCTGATCCTGACCTCCAACCTCGGCAGCCAGTTTCTCGTTGATCCCCAGCTCTCGTGGGACGAGAAGACGGACGCCGTCAACGGTCTCGTGCGCCAGGCCTTCAAGCCGGAGTTCATCAACCGCCTCGACGACATCGTCGTGTTCGCCCCGCTCACGAAGGACGACCTGGGCCAGATCGTCTCGCTCTACATCGACCGCCTCGAGCGCCGTCTCGTCGAGCGCCGCCTGCAGCTGGCGGTGACGCCGAACGCGCGCGCCTGGCTCGCCGAGCGCGGCTACGACCCGATCTACGGGGCGCGGCCGCTGCGGCGGCTCATGCAGCGCGAGATCGACGACCGGCTGGCGCGAGCGCTGCTCGCGGGTGATATTCGCGACGGTGACACCGTGCGCGTCGACCTGGACGGTGACGCGCTCAGTGTCGCGCGGTTCGACGCGGCTGCGGCCTAGCTAGCCCAGCTTCTCGACGATCGAGTCGCGCACCTTGCGCCGCAGCACCTTGCCGATGAGCGACTTCGGCAGCTCGTCGACGACGAAGTACTGGCGCGGCACCTTGTAGGGGGTGAGGGTCTCGCGGGCGAAGGCCTCAAGGGCCTCCTCGTCGATCGAGACGCCGTTCGACGGCACGACCGCCGCGACGACCTCCTCGCCACTGTGCTCGCTCGGCAGGCCGACGACCGCGACCTCCTTGATACCGGGGAAGCGGATGAGGGTCTCCTCGACCTCCGACGGAGACACGTTGAAGCCGCCGGTGATGATGAGCTCCTTGATGCGGTCGACGATGCGAATGAAGCCAGCGTCGTCGATCGTGACGATGTCGCCGGTGCGGAACCAGCCGTCCGCGAAGACCTCGGCGGTCTCGGCGGGCTTCTTCCAGTAGCCGCTCATCACCTGCGGTCCCTTGACGACGAGCTCGCCCTTCTCGCCCTTCGGCACCTCGACGGTCGGGTTCTCTGGGTCGACGACGCGCACCATGGTCGACGGCAGCGGCAGCCCGACGGTGCCGGCGACGCGCGACGGCGCGACCGGGTTGGCCATGAGCACCGGCGAGGTCTCTGACAGGCCGTAGCCCTCGACGAGGTAGCCACCGGTCTCGGCCTCCCACGGCTCGACGACCTCGGCGCGCAGCGGCATGGCACCGCTGATCGCGATCTGGATTCCGGCGAGCGAGACGCCCTTCTCCTTCGCGGCGGCCTGCAGGCGCTCGTAGATAGGGGGCACGGCAGGCAGGAAGGTGGCCGGGCGCTTCTTGATGACCGCGAGCACGAGGTCCGGGTCGAAGCGCGGGAACAGTACCAGACGCGCGCCCATGCTCATCGCGAAGGTGAGGCAGAGGGTCAGGCCGTAGGCGTGAAAGAGCGGCAGCACGGCGTAGACGACGCTGGTGCCGCGCTCCACCGTCGGCACCCAGGCCCGCGCCTGCGCGGCATTCGCGGCGAGGTTGAGGTGGGTGAGGGTGGCGCCCTTGGGGTGTCCGGTGGTGCCGCTCGTGTACTGAATGAGCGCGACATCCGTCACGGAAGGACGAGGAATGGATGCGGCAATCGCCTCGTTCTTGACGAGGTCGCTCCAGAGAACCGTGCCCTGCACCCGCTCGGTCAGGGCCGCCCGTGACTCGCGTGCCTTCTTGATCGGAAGCCGCAGCGCCAACCGCGTGAGAAACCCCATGCCCTTGGTGATGTCGATCGAGATGATGGTGTCGAGGGCGAGGTCGGCGGGGAAGTCCTGCAGGGTGGCGACGACCTTGTTCCAGGCAATGGCGACCTTGGCGCCGTGGTCCTCGAACTGGTGGCGCATCTCGCGCTCCGTGTAGAGCGGGTTGTGCTCGATGACGATGCCGCCGACGCGCAGGATCGCGTAGAAGGCGGCGACGTGCTCCGGCGAGTTCGGCATGACGAGGGCGACGGGGTCGCCGGCCTTGACGCCGAGCTTGCGCAGTCCCTCGGCGGCGCGCTCGATCTGGTCGCCGAGCTGCGCGTAGGTCGTGGTGGCGCCGAAGAACTCGAGGGCGACGTTGTCGGGGTAGGTCTTCACCGACTCCGCGATGAGGTCGGCGAGAGACGTGGTCTGCTCGTCGATGTCGTGGGGCACACCGGGTGCGTAGGAGTCGAGCCAGGGGCGGGCGGCATCCGTAGTCATGCCCTCAGCCTAGGAGCTTTCTAAGCCGGAATTCCCGACTGCATGAGCAGGCTTCCGGCGATGAACGCGACCGTCATCAGCGTCGCGCCGATGAGGGCGACGTGAAAGCCGATCTTGCGACGCGCTACCCGCACGATCGCCCACGGGATGGTGATCGCGGCGATGACCGGCGGGGCGAAGGTGCAGACCTGCTGGCCGATCTGCACGCGGGTCTCTGACGATACCGTCGCTCCGGAGTTGAGGGTGCCGAAGGCGAGCGCCGACAGCACGAAGACGACGATGAGCAGCAGCTCGACGAAGACGAGAAAGCCGGTGAGCAGAAAGTCCCAGGTGCGGGGCGGGGTCTGCGGGCGGGTAGAGCTCATCGTGCCAACTCCTCGGTGATTGCGACGACGAAGCCGTCAACGTCGGCCTCGGTTGTGTCAAAGGCGGTCATCCAGCGAACCTCGCCGGCGGCGCGGTCCCAGTCGTAGAAGCGAACACGCCCACGGATGCGATCCGCCGCGGCGTTGTCGAGAACGGCGAACACGGCGTTGGCCTCGGTCGAGCGGCTGAACGTCAGCCCGCTGATCGAGCCCGACGCTATGCCGCTCTCGAGCGACCGCCGCAGGTGTGCGGCCATCGCGTTGGCATGCGTCGCGGACCGCAGCCACAGGTCGCCCTCGTACAGCGTGACGAGCTGCGCAGAGAGAAAGCGCATCTTCGACGCGAGCTGCATGGTGAGCTTGCGCAGGTAGATGAGGCCGTCGGATGCGGCGGGGTCGAGCACGACAACCGCCTCTGCCCCCAGCAGTCCGTTCTTCGTCCCGCCGAGGCTGAGGATGTCGACGCCGGCATCCGTCGTGAACTCGCGCAGCGAGACCCCGAGGGCCGCAGCCGCGTTGCCGATGCGCGCGCCGTCGAGGTGCAGCTTCATGCCGTGGCTGTGCGCGTGGTCGGCGATCGCTCGAATCTCGTCGACCGTGTAGAGGCTGCCGAGCTCGGTGGTGTTCGTGATGCTGACGGCGAGGGGCTGGGCGCGGTGCTCGTCGCCCCATCCCCAGGCCTGCTGGTCGATGAGCTCTGGGGTGAGCTTTCCGTCGGGGGTGTCGACGGTGAGCAGCTTGAGGCCCATGACGCGCTCGGGGGCTCCGCCCTCATCCGTGTTGATGTGGGCGGTGGATGCGCTGATCACGGCGCCCCAGCGGGGAAGGATCGAGGTGAGCGCGTTGACGTTCGCGCCGGTGCCGTTGAAGACCGGAAAGGCCTCGGCGGCCTCGCCGAAGTGGCCGCGCACGACCTCCTGCAGCCGAGCCGTGTAGGCGTCTTCGCCGTAGGCGATCTGGTGGCCGCTGTTGGCGTCGGCCAGAGCGGCGAGTACCTCGGGGTGCACGCCGGCGTAGTTGTCGCTCGCGAAGCCGCGCAGGCCGGCGTCATGCAGTGGGGTCACTCCGCCATTCTCGCGGATTCACCGCGCACCGCGGCACTCTTTAGGGCGTACGTATCTGTCTGTCCCCCTAGTTGGGAGTTCATGTGGATGCATAGATTCAATTAGCGTGAACGACCTGGCCACCAAACAACGGATCCATGGTTATCAACGCCCCCACCGCATCATCTCCCGATCAGTTCGTCGTCGTACCCGCCGCGACCCGCAACGGCGGCGTGCCAGCCATCGGCTGGTCGCGCGTCGCCATGGTGCTGCGCTCGCTGCAGGCAGAGACGAGCGGCGTTGTGCTCGTCGAGCTGGTTGCCGCCGGGCAGATCGTCATCGACCTCGCGCGGCGCAGCTACTGGTGGACCGTGCAGCCAGCGGCATTTCCGCTCAAGCCGCGCGTAGCGCGTATCCGCATCGCCACCGGCGACGGCGTCGAGGTGCCCTTCGTGCAGGAGCAGCCGGGCAAGCTCGACGAGCTGCTGTGGTACGTCGGCCGCCTCGCCTTTCCGTCAGAGCCCGCCTGGTGGCTGACCGAGGGTGACCGCTACCGACTCGCGCAGTGGCCGAACCTCACCGAGCTCGCGCACGAGCCAGAGGACCTGCGCATGATCGCGCTGCTGGGCCGCATGCCCCTGACCGCAGCAGAGCTGGCCACGGCATCCGGTGTGCCCCACGACAGCGCCGTGGCCCTCATCAACACCCTCGACCTCATGGGGCTGCTATCTGCGGTCGCCGGTGCACCGTACTCCGAGCCCCTCAGCGAGCCCGTTCGGCCCTCCGGGCTGTTCGCGCGCCTGCGCGCACGTCTGGGTCGCTGATGGCCGAGCACGTCATCCTCTTCGCCGGTCCCATGGGCGCTGGCAAGACCACCGCGATCAGCACGCTGAGCGAGATTGCCGTGGTCAGCACCGAGGCCGCCAACTCCGAGCGGGATGTGGTCGACAAGCCCACGACGACGGTCGCCCTCGACTACGGCGAGATCGCGATCTCCGACGACGAGAAGGTGCGCCTCTACGGTGTGCCCGGGCAGCGACGTTTCGACTTCATGTGGTCGATCCTCAAAGAGCGCGCCCGCGGACTCGTGCTGCTCGTCAACAACGACGCCCCCGACCCCATCGCGCTCGCCGTCGAGTACCTCGGCAGCTTCGAGCAGCTGATCGCCGACGGCGCGGTGGTCGTCGGGGTGACCCGCAGTGACGTGGCGCCCGAACCCGCGCTCGCCGACTACACCGCGGCACTGCGGGTGGCGTGGCCTGCGGCAATGATCCCCGTGCTGACGGTGGATCCCCGCCAGGCTGCGCAGATGCAGACCGCCCTGCTCATGCTGGTGGCAATTATCGATGCCCGTGCGGGCATCCCCTCGATAACGGAGCTGAGCCGATGACCGCCATTCACCACGAACCAGCGGTGATCGACGCCTGTGCCACCGTGATCAGGGAGCTGCGCGAGCTCGCGCCCTCCCTCGTCTTCGCGTCCGTCATCACGGATGACGGCTTCGAGGTCGCGCACGGCCCGAACGACGCCTTCGACAGTGGCCGTCTCGCCAGCATGACGAGCTCGGTGCAGGCCCTGGGCGATGCCGTTGCCCGCGAGCTCGCCATGGGGGCCAACGAGTACGTCGTCATGGCACTCGCGGGCGGGCACCTGCTGCAGCTTCGAGTGCCAGAGCAGCCGCTCATCCTCGCCGCCCTGTTCGACAACCACGAGCTTCTCGGCAAGGGCCTCTCGGTATCCCGCCGCAGCGTCGAGCGCCTCGGCGCGCTGCTCGCCGCCCTCTAGACCACCCCGATCACGCAACCAGGAAACGAGAACCATGTCGAACATCACCGAATCACTCGAGGCACTCATCACCGTTGACGGTGCGCTCACCGCCGCTCTCGTCGACAGCTCAAGCGGCATGCTGCTGGGCCGGGCGGGCTCCGGCCTCGACCTCGACGTCGCCGCAGCGGGCAACACCGAGGTGGTGCGCGCGAAGCTGCGCACCGTCAAGTCGCTCGGCCTCAACGACTCCATCGAGGACATCCTCATCACGCTGAGCACGCAGTACCACGTGATCCGGCCGCTGACGTCGACCCCCGAGGTCTTCATCTACCTCGTGCTCGACAGCAAGAAGTCGAACCTGGCGCTCGCGCGCATCAAGGTCAAGGAGATCGACGGCAAGCTCGAGCTCTAGCCGCTCAACGCAGAAAGGGACCCCGCGATCGCCGCGGGGTCCCTTTCTCGTGGCGCTAGCCCTTGAGGGCGTCCTTGAGCTTCACCTGACCGCCCATGCGCAGCAGGCCGTTGGCATAGATGCGCGAGCCCACCACGATGGTCGCCGCGGTCGTGACGATGAGGATCGCGAGCGAGAGAAGCGGCTCCCACCACTCGGCCGTGCCGAGGAAGACGCGCATCGGCATCCCAACCGGTGCGGCGAAGGGCACGTACGACATGATCGTGAGCACGAGGTCGTTGTCCTTGAAGAAGATGACTCCGAAGTAGGGGATCATCACCAGCATCGTCACCGGGGTCAGCGCCGATCCGAGGTCCTCCGTGCGCGACACGAGGGCCGCCGCCGCCGCGTAGAGCGCGGCGAGCATGAGGAACCCGAAGGCGAAGAACACGATGAACCAGACGAGCGAGGCCCCGATCTCGGCGAGGATGAGGTCCTGCCCGGTTGCCAGCAGCCCGACTCCCGCGACTGCCGCGACTGCGACGATCTGACCGAAGGCCAGCAGGCTGTTGCCGATGATCTTGCCGGCGAGCAGCACGCGCACCGGCACGGTCGCCATGAGGATCTCGACGATGCGGGTCTGCTTCTCTTCTACGACGCTCTGCGCGATGATCTGCCCGAAGGTCAGAGCCGACATGAAGAAGAGCAGTCCGAAGCCGAACGAGACCAGGTAGATGAGGAAGGGGTTCTGCCCCGCCTCGCCAAGCAGTTCGACCGTCGGCGGCAGGCTCATGATGCTGATGACATCGCCGGGGGCCTCATCGAGGCCGTAGACCTTGACGCCGCTGGGGGAGGCGGAGTCGGGGGCGATCGCGGCATCCACCTCGCCGTCGATGACCAGCTGCTTGGCCTCCTCGACGCTGTCGACCTCGGTGACGTCGAGCGCCTTGGTTGACTCGGCGAACTCGGCCGCGGTGCCGACGGCTGCGACCCTGGTCAGCTCGCCGTTGCTGCTGACGATGTTGCCGATGACGATGGAGCCGAGCACGGCCGCCATGAGCACGATCGTCGAGATGACGAACGCCTTGCTGCGCAGTCGCATGCGAATCTCACGCTCGGCAATGAGCCAGGTGGCGGATACCGGCGAGGGGCTGGTGTACGTCATTTGATGACCTCCTTGAAGATGGTGGCGAGCGAGGGCTGCGAGGGGGCGAAGCGCTGCACGGGCGACTTCGCGAGGGCGGACTTCAGCACGCGTTGGGCGGTCTGCGGTGAGTCCACCTCGAAGAGCGCGTAGCCCGCGGCGAACTCGAGAACCTCGACGCCCTTCTCGCTGCGCAGCCAGCCGGCGTCGCCGTCGACCTGCAGCTCGAAGCGGTCTTTCGCGTGCTCGCTGCGCAACTGCTCGCGCGACCCGCTCGCGCGGATCTGCCCGTCGGCGATGACGACGAGATCGTCGCAGAGGCGCTCGACGATGTCGAGCTGGTGCGATGAGAACAGCACGGGCACGCCCGCGTCGGCGCGGTCCTTGAGAACGGCAAGCACCGACTCCACCGCGATCGGGTCGAGGCCGCTGAAGGGCTCGTCGAGCACGAGCACCTCGGGATCGTGAACGAGGGCCGCGGCGATCTGCGCGCGCTGCTGGTTGCCGAGTGAGAGCGCCTCGACGAGGGTGTCGGCACGCTCGGTGAGGCTGAGGCGCTCGAGCAGGGCGTCCGTGCTGGCCTTGGCTTGATCCGTCGACATGCCGTGCAGGCGCCCGAGGTAGACGAGCTGCTCGGCGAGCTTCATCTTCGGGTAGAGGCCGCGCTCTTCCGGCATGTAGCCGAAGCGGGTGCGCTGGCCCTCGCCGAGCGGGGCGCCGTCGAGCGTCACCGAACCGGAGTCGGGGGCGAGCACGCCGAGAATCACGCGCATGGTGGTGGTCTTGCCGGCGCCGTTGCTGCCGACGAAGCCGGTGATGCGGCCGCCGCGCACGCCGAAGGAGACATCCTTGAGCACCGCGCGGCTGCCGTACGACCGAGTGACGTTGTGCACTTCGAGAAGGGAGGAGTTCATGACACTGACGCTACGCATCCGCGTCGAGGCGCACATCCGCCCTACGGCTGTTTGGCGGCTCCCCCAAAAGGCGGAGCGACGAGCCCGTTGTCGTAGGCGAAGACGACAGCCTGCAGGCGGTCGCGCACGCCCAGCTTGACCAGCACCTTCGACACGTGGGTCTTCACGGTTGCCTCACCGAGAAAGAGCTCTGCGGCGATCTCGGCGTTCGACAGCCCGCGCGACACCAGCGCGAGCACCTCGCTCTCGCGGTCGGTGAGTCCGACGGGGGCGGCAGGGGTGCTCGGCCGGCTGAACTGCTGGATCACGCTGCGGGTCACATCGGGCGAGAGCAGCGCGTCGCCGCGGGCAACGACCTTGACCGCCTCGACCAGCTGCTCTGCGCGCGCGGTCTTGAGCAGGAATCCGCTCGCTCCGGCCTGCAGCGCGTCGAACAGGTAGTCGTCGCGCTGAAAGGTGGTGAGGATGAGGATGCCCGCCGTCACCTCTGCATCAGCGGTCAGCTGCCGCGTGGCCTCGATGCCGTCGGTGCCGGGCATCTGCACGTCCATGCAGATGACGTCGGGCCGAAGGCGCTTGGCGAGCTCGACCGCATGAGCGCCGTCGGAGGCCTCGCCGACCACCTCGATGCCTGCCTCGCTCTGCAGGATGATGCGAAAGCCGGCGCGCACGAGCTCCTGGTCGTCGACCAGCAGAACGCGGATCACGCGCTCACCGGGATCGTCGCGCGCACGAGGTAGCCACCCTGCGACTGGCGGCCGAGCTCCAGGGTGCCGCCGACGGCATCCACCCGCTCGCGCATGCCGAGCTGGCCGAGGCCGCCGGTGGTGCGCCGCGGGGTCGCGGTGCCGGTGTCGGTGATCTCGAGCTCCACCGCATCCGTGTCGTATCGCAGCCGCACGTCAGCCGTGGCGCGCGGCCCGGCGTGCTTGCGCACGTTGGTCAGCGCCTCTTGCGCAACGCGGTAGACGGTGAAGCCGACGAGGGCGCTCAGCGGTCGTGGCTCGCCGACGACCTGCAGGCTGGCCCCGTTGGTTGCGGCGACGAGCTCGTGCAGCTGGGCGGCTCCGCGCGTGCTGGCACTGCCCGAGGCCGCGTCGCCGTCGCTGTCGCGCAGGGTGGTGAGCAGGCGGTGCAGCTCGTCGACCGCCTCGCGCGCGTTCTGCTCCACCACCTCGAGAGACGC
>JBIIAR010000064.1:0-9294 GCA_044239765.1 Microbacteriaceae bacterium | reverse complement strand
GCGCGCCAGTCGATCGACCGAACGTCGTCGCCGCGCACATAGTCGCGCAGGCTGTCGAACTCGGTGCCCTGACCGCGCACCATGACGCTCGTCGCGCCATCGAGCTCGCGCAGCCGGGCAAGGCGCGAGGGCAGGTGCTTGCGGGCGTTGAAAGGCGGAAGCACCTTGATGGCACCGGGGGCGGCGATGCTCGCCTGCCGGGCGATGAGCCCGAGCGGCCCGAAGCTGCGCACGGTCACGTGGTGCGCGCGGCGCTCGCCGCGGCGAAACGGGGTGAGCGCGGTCACGAGCGCGCGACGCTCGCCCGCGGGCACCGAGAGCTTCTGCGTGCGCGGCCCGGCCCCCGCGGAGGGCTGCCAGCCGTCTCGCACGATTCCGCGCACCCGACGTCGCCCGGCGTTCGTGATGAGAAGACGGGCGGATGTCGACTCGCCCAGCCGAAGCGCCCCCGGCAGCTCGCGCTGAAGCACGAGCTTTCTCGGCGAGCCGGCGATCACGAGGTCGACGATGCACAGCGCGAGCAGCAGAAGCAGCCACCACCCAGCGACCCGGGGGTCGTTGAAGTAGACGATCGGCACGATGCCGAGCGCCACGAAGATGACGAACCTGCCCGAGATGGCCATGGCTAGATCGGCACCTGCACCTGCTGCAGGATCGAGCGCAGAATCGCGTCGGAGGTGACACCCTCCAGCTCGGCCTCCGGGCGCAGCTGGATGCGGTGCCGCAGCACCGGCAGCGCCATGGCCTGCACGTGGTCCGGCGTGATGGCGCTCGAGCCGTTGAGCCAGGCCCAGGCCTTGCTCGCGGCGAGCAGGGCCGTCGTGCCGCGGGGGCTCACCCCGAGCTTGACGCTGGGGGACTGCCGGGTGCCGCGGGCGAGGTCGACGGCGTAGCCGACCACATCCGCGCTGGATCCAACGCGGGCTGCCGCGGCCTGGGCCTCAGCGAGCTGGGCGGCGTCAAGCACCGGGGTGACACCGGCGGCCTCGAGGTTGCGCGGGTTGAAGCCGGCGGCGTGGCGACGCAGCACCTCGACCTCGTCGTCGCGCTCTGGCAGGTCGAGGGTGAGCTTGAGCAGGAAGCGGTCAAGCTGCGCCTCGGGCAGCGTGTAGGTGCCCTCGTACTCGATGGGGTTCATCGTCGCGCAGACCATGAAGGGCACGGGCAGCGGGCGGGTCTCGCCGTCGACCGAGACCTGGCGCTCCTCCATGGCCTCGAGCAGCGCGCTCTGGGTCTTCGGGGGCGTGCGGTTGATCTCGTCGGCGAGCAGGATGTTGGTGAACACCGGCCCCTGCCGAAACTCGAACTCGCCGTTCTTCGCGTCGTAGACGAGCGAGCCCGTGACGTCACCGGGCATGAGGTCGGGGGTGAACTGCACGCGCTTCGTCTCGAGCTTGAGCGTGTGGCTGAGGGTGCGCACGAGCAGGGTCTTGGCGACGCCGGGCACGCCCTCGAGCAGCACGTGGCCGCCCGCGAGCAGCGCGATCATCAGTCCGGTGATGGCGGCGTCCTGGCCGACGACGGCCTTGCCGACCTCGGTGCGCACGTGGGTGAACGCGTCACGCAGCTGGGCTTCTGAAGTCATTCGCGTCTCTCTTCGATAGTGATGGTCATTAGTGTGGCCGAAGTCGGTGGGCAACGGTCTGCTCAAGGCGCAGCAGCTCATCGCTGAGCTGCACGAGCTCGCGGTCGCTCGCCGGCTGCGCGTCAACCAGCAGCGAGCGAACGACGGATGCGTCGAGGGCAGCGATGCCCGCGGCCGTCGCGATCACCTCATCCACCGTCGCAAGCACGGGCAGCCCGCACAGTGCGGCGAGGCGCGCGATCGTGCCGATGCGCAGCGAGTCGAGGGTGTGCAGGCGGGCGTTGGCCCGCTCGTAGAGCCGCGCGCGGCCCTGCATGGTCTCGCTCGCCTTGACGGTGACGGGGAGGTTCTCGACAATGAGCGGTCCGAGACGGCGGCCCCGCCAGAGGATCGCGGCGAGGCCGACGAGGAAGAGCGTGAGGGTGACGGGCAGAACCCACGGCGGGCTCAGCTCGCCGGTCGTCGCGATCTCTGTGTCGTAGTCCGCGGCGCTCGGCAGGTACCAGACGAGGGTGTCGTTCGCGCCGAGAAGGTTGAGGCCGAGCGCGGCGTTGCCCTGCTCGAGTATCGCGCCGTTCGTGAGCGCGTCAGTCGCGCCGAGCACCGTGTAGCCGTCGAGCTGCACGAGCGAGAACACGTCGCCGTCGGCGAAGCAGCCCTCGGCGTCGCCGTCGAGGATGCGGTAGCCGTCTCCGGTGGTCGTGATCTGCTCTGCGGCCTGCGCTGCATCCACGTCGCAGTCGGCGTCGCGCGTGCCGCTCGTGTAGCCGGCGAGCGCGAGGTCGGGCGAGATCTGGTCGAGGGCCTCGTAGGTGGGCTGCAGAACGACGGTGGTGTCGGCGAGCTCCAACGCGCGCTCGGTCTGATCCTCATCGAGGTAGAAGGAGGCGTCGTAGAGAAAGAGGGTTGTCGTTTCGGGGTCGCGCACGGCATCCGCCGCCTCGTCAAGCGAGGTGGCGACGATGACTGTCACACCCTCGTGGCGCAGCACCTCGACGAGGGCCTTGCCGCCGTTGGGGGACGCGTTGTCGGCGGACATGGCGTCGGTGTTCTGCCCGCTCGCAGCGAGGGTGAGGCCGACGCCCGCGATGATGAGGATGATGGCGACGATCGCCACCCAGAGGATCGAGCGACGGGCGAGGCGCCCGATGGTCGGTGTCAGCACTACCTGCATGCTGTCGCTCACGAGACCACCGCCTCGAGCACGGCAGGCTTGGCGGCGCGCAGCTGGCGCTCGAGCCTCTCGACGAGCTCGTACTGCTCCCGGGTTCCCTCGCCGCCGAGGTAGCGCACGTCATCGAAGGCGATCGCGCTCGCCGACAGATCGGATGCGCGCGCCGGAAAGGCGAGCCCCGCCCGGCGAGCGAAGTCGTGGGCCGTCGTTCCCGGGCTCGTGCTGAGCACCGTGCGCTCGGCGAGGCCGCGCGCGATAGATCGGTAGAGCTCTGCGACGGCGAGGGTGTAGTCGCCGCGGGCCGCAGCTGCCTCGCCGGCCGCGCGAATCTGGGCCGCGGTGCGTGGGTCGTCGTCACCGAAGAGCGAGCCGGTGACCGTGCTGCGTCGGTTGATGCGCGGCAGCCCGAAGATGAGGAAGGCGATGAGCAGCAGCACAGCGATGACGACGAGCAGCACGAGCATGCCGAAGGCGGGCGGCCCCGACGAGCCGCCGAACTGCAGCGAGTCGATCCAGTCGGTGAACTGGCCCAGCAGCTGGTCCCACCAGGTCGGCTTGGCGGCCTGGTACTCCTGCTTGGCGAGTTCCTCGGCGAGAAGTCGGCGCGCCTCGGGGCGGTCCGGGTCGACGGGGATGTCGAGGGGGAAGAGGATCATGCCCAGGGGGAGCCCGACTGCGCCGGCGCGGCAGGGGCTGCGCCCTGCAGGCGCAGGTACGGGTTGTCGACGCCCGCCGTGCCGGTCTGCTTCGCCTCGATGTAGCGCAGCAGCTCGAGGTCGAGACCCTCTTTGCGCATGCGGATGTCGACGTAGACGAGCGCGAGCGACGCCGACTGCATGACGAGCCCGATCGCGCCGACCACCACCGTCACGATGCCGATCAGGAGGTACATGACTGCCACGGCTGCGAAGTAGGCGCCCTCGTCGGCGGTCGGGTTGACGAGCACGATGACGATGCCTCCGATGAGGGAGATGGGGATCGAGACGATGTAGGTCGCCGCGTAGACGATGACGCCGATGAGCAGCTGCACACCGAGGGTGCGCCAGAAGCTGCCGCGGGTGAGCTGCCACGAGCGGCGTATCGATGCGAAGAGCCCGAGCCGCTCCATCATGACGATGCTGGGCACGAGTGCGGTCTTGATGCCGAGCCAGGCGCCGACGGCACCGAAGGCGAGGCCGAGGAAGAGGGTCAGCACTATGCCGCCGATGATGGCGCCAGTTGCATCCGCGCCGACCGAGCTGCCGGCACCCGCCGCGAAGACCAGGCCGGTCGTGAGCGACGAGATGAGCACGAAGACGATGAGGGCACCGGTGAGCAGCAGCGCCCACAGCACGAGCACGCCGACACGGCCTTTGGCGAGACGCCACAGGCCGCGCACCCTGAGCTTCTCGCCGAGCGTCGCGCGCGACACCTCGAGCGAGATGATGCCCTGCAGAATCGCGGTCGCAACGAGGGCGAGCGAGGTCGGCACGAGGGTCGAGAGGGCAATGAGGCCGACACCGCCCGCGGCGATGTCGTTGGCGTCCTCGTAGCTCGCAGACGACAGGCGGCTGAACAGACTGGCGAAGAGCAGGCCGATGACGCCGACGTAGACGATGGTGACGATGCCATAGAGCAGCACCGCGAGGCCGAAGGTGGGGCCCGGGTTGCGTCGCATCACGCGAAACGACGACCCGATGATGGTGCCGAATGACAGCGGGTGCAGGGGGATCAGTCCGGGCTTGGGCGGCGGAGTCCAGCCGGCTGCCTGAGGCTGCTGCTGCCAGGCGGGAGCCTGCTGCGGACCGGGCGGGGGAGCAGCGGGCGTCGCCCACGGATTCGGCCCGGCACCGGGTACGGACGCTGCAGGCGGCTGCCAGCCCTGGTTGTCGGTCACCGGTGAAGCCTCCTGTGCTGAAAGCGAGCGCTGCTCGTCCTTATGCTTTCACACTCGGCTACTCTTGTGCGAAAGCTCCACGACAACGAAGAGGCCTATGAACGCCAAGGTTCTAGTAGTCGATGACGACACCGCTCTCGCGGAAATGATCGGCATCGTGCTGCGCGCAGAGGGCTTCGAGCCGTCATTCTGCGCCGACGGCTCGGAGGCGGTCGCCGCATTCCACAGCGCGCGCCCCGACCTCGTGCTGCTCGACCTCATGCTGCCGGGCATGGACGGCATCGAGGTGTGCTCGCGCATCCGCGAGGAGTCGGGAATCCCGATCATCATGCTCACGGCGAAAAGCGACACCACGGACGTCGTCAAGGGCCTCGAGAGCGGCGCCGACGACTACATCGTCAAGCCCTTCAACCCCAAAGAGCTCGTCGCCCGCATCCGCACGCGTCTGCGGCCCGCCACGACCGCCGAGACCGGCAGCCTCACCGTCGGCGACCTCACCCTCGACGTCGCAGGGCACGAGGTTCGCCGGGGCGACGAGCTCATCAACCTCACTCCCCTCGAGTTCGAGCTGCTGCTCGCCCTCGCCCTCAAGCCGGCGCAGGTCTTCACCCGCGAGATGCTCCTCGAGCAGGTGTGGGGCTACCACTACAAGGCCGATACCCGTCTCGTGAACGTGCACGTGCAGCGCCTGCGGGCCAAGGTCGAGAACGATCCAGACAACCCCCGCATCGTCATGACGGTTCGCGGCGTCGGCTACCGGGCGGGTAGCGCCAGCTGATCCGGTATGCGCTACTTCGACTGGCGTGACTGGCTGCGCACCCTCGGCCGGCTGTGGCGCTCGTCGCTGCAGCTGCGCACGGTGGCGATCACCGTCATCCTGTCGTCGCTGACGGTCGGTATCATCGGCGGCTACATGTCGTACAGCGTCGGCACGAACCTGTTCGAGAGCAGACGCGAGGCCGTGCTCGAGTCGTCATCGCGCGCGACCCTCGCCGCGCAGGGCCGGTTCGACGCGGTCGAGGACACCGACTCGGTCGACCTCGACAGCGTCATGGCGCTCGCGCTTGCCGCGGCGAACCAGGCGGCGTCCACCCCGGTCACGATCGCCATTCTGCGCACACCGGGGCAGTCGGGGCCGAACACCCCGGTCGACCGCACCTCGGGCTCGCAGGCCACGCTCATCAGCCCTGAGCTGCGCGCCGACGTCGCCGCGAGCGATGAGCGCCGCAGCTTCTCGCAGTCGGTGACGGTCACGACCGCGGAGGGCGGCTCAGTGCCGGGTCTCGTGGTCGGCTCGCAGCTGACGGTTCCCGACCAAGTGAAGTACGAGCTCTACCTCGTCTACGATCTCAGCGACACCGAGGCGAACCTCGGCTTCATCCAGCAGACTCTGCTGCTCGGCGGTCTCGCCCTCATCGTGCTCATCGGCGCCGTGACCTTCATCGTCGTTCGGCTCGTGGTCGGTCCGGTGCGCATGGCGGCAGAGACCAGTGAGCGGCTCGCCGCGGGCGAGCTGGAGGTGCGGATCCCCGAGAGGGGAGAGGACGTCATCGCCACCCTCGCCCGGTCGTTCAACGGCATGGCTGAGAGCCTGCAGCAGCAGATCACCCGGCTGGCCGCTCTCAGCCAGGTGCAGCAGCGATTCGTCAGCGACGTGTCGCACGAGCTGCGCACCCCCCTCACCACGATTCGCCTCGCCGGGGACGTGCTCTACGACCAGCGCTCCACCTTCCCGCCGGCGACCGAGCGCACGGCTGAGCTGCTGCACACCCAGATCGAGCGCTTCGAGATTCTGCTCGCCGACCTGCTCGAGATGAGCCGCTACGACGCCGGCGCCGTCGACATGGAGGTCGAGCCGACCAGCATCGTGCGCCTGGTAGAGGACGCGATCGAGGCCATGACGACCCTCAGCGAGTCGAAGGGCTCGGAGCTGCGACTCGTCGCACCCGGCGGCTACTTCGAGGCGGAGCTCGACGCCCGTCGCATCCGCCGTATTCTGCAGAATCTGCTGGGCAACGCCATCGACCACGGAGAGGGCAAGCCGATCATCGTCTATGTCGACAGCGACACGGATGCGGTGGCGATCGCCGTGCGCGACTACGGTGTCGGAATGACCCCGGCCAGTGTCGAGCGCGTGTTCGACCGCTTCTGGCGGGCTGATCCGAGCCGCCAGCGCGTCACCGGCGGCACCGGACTCGGGCTCGCGATCTCCCTTGAGGACGCGGCCCTGCACGGCGGCTGGCTCGAGGTCTGGTCGGCGCCCGGCGAGGGCTCGTGCTTTCGCCTCACACTGCCTCGCCGCCGCGGCGAGACGCTCGCGGGCAGCCCGCTCGAGCTACCGCCTGACGAGCAGCCGGAGCTCTCGTGAGAGCGCGCTGGGCGGCACTCGTGGTGATCGCGCTGGCGGTCGCCGGCTGCGGCGGCGTGCCGACGAGCGGGTCGGTCGAGCCAGGCTCGATCATCGACGAGGAAGACCTCATCGATGTCGCCTACAACCCCCTCGGTCCGCGGGTTGGTGCAACCCAGAGCGAGATCATGCTCGGCTTCATCGCCGCGGCCACCAACCCCCAGAACGACTACGACGTGGCCAAGTCCTACCTCGCCGGGGCCTTCCGCGAGGAGTGGGACCCAGATGCCATCACCCAGATCCGCACCGGCATCGGCCAGGCCCGGGTCGAGTCCGAGACCGCGCAGAGCTACTCGCTGACAAGCGCGGCACACGTGGATGAGAACGGCCAGTACACCGAGGACCAGCCGGCGTCGCAGGTGCTCGACTTCACCTTCGTGCAGGACGAGAACGATGAGTGGCGAATCGCCTCTGCACCTGACGGCATCGTGCTCAGCCGCGAGAGCTTCAACGCGATCTTCGAGGCTCACCCTCTCTACTTCTACGATGCGACCAACGCCTACCTCGTTCCCGACCTTCGCTGGTTCCCCAAGACCACGCGCCTCGCGACCGCGGTGGTGCGCGAGCTGCTCGACGGCCAGGCGAC
Source organism: Microbacteriaceae bacterium (assembly GCA_044239765.1). Taxonomy (GTDB): domain Bacteria; phylum Actinomycetota; class Actinomycetes; order Actinomycetales; family Microbacteriaceae; genus Conyzicola. The sequence goes on along the minus strand of JBIIAR010000064.1, from coordinate 1,666 downwards.
CTGGCTGCAGCAGGGCGTGACGAACACCTACTTTCCGGCGGGCACGCGCCTCGACTCGAGTGTCGTGGTCGAGTCAGGTGTTGCCACCGTCGCGCTGTCTGAGGAGGTGCTCGATGCAAGCCCAGAACAGCTGCAGCTCATGCGCCAGCAGCTGCGGGCGACGATCGGCAACCTCTCGAGCGTCATCATCACCGTCGGCGGTGTGACACTCGACGAGCCGGATGGCGCGTCAGCCCCCGAGACCGCCGAGCTCACGGTCGAGGATCAGCTTCTCGCCCGGCAGGACGACGTCTTCGGCTTTCTCAAGTCGAACGGGTCGGTGGGTGCGCTCGCCGGGCTGTCGACCGAGATCACCGCCCTCGGCGCCACCGATGCGACGCTCAGTCGCAACGGGGCAGCCGCAGCGATTCAGACTCCCTCTGGCGCGTGGCTGGTCTTCGCGGGCAGCGATGACGCTGTGCAGGTCGACACCCGCTCCGGGTTGCTGGCGCCCGCCATCGACAACTCTGGATTCGTGTGGACGGTTCCCGCATCGGATGCCGCAGCGATCATGGCGCACGACTCCGACGGTGCGGCGTACCCGATCAGCGCTCCGCAGTTCGCCGGCATGCAGGCCGTGTCGTTCAGCATCTCGCGAGACGGCTCGCGCGTGCTCATGCTGTCGAGCACGGCGCTGGGGCCGCGATTGTCGGTGGCGGGCATCATCCGCACTGACGGCGTTCCGACAGGTCTCGGTGCGTCGCTGTCGCTGCCCATCAACCAGGCGTCGCTGGCGCTCGACGCGGCCTGGGTCGACGGCAACACCATCGCGACACTGACGATCCCCGCTGACGACGACCAGTCGGCCGTGACCGTCTACCAGCTCGGTGGTCCGAGCGCGGGTCTTGGCCGCGTGGTCGGCGGCGCGACGCTCACGGGTGGCAACGGCGGCGCGGAGGGCCTGCGGGTCGTCACCGGCCAGGGCGACGTGTTTCGCACCCGGGGCAACGGCTGGGCTGACACCGGCACCATCGTCACCTTCGCCGCCACGCAGCAGTAGTCCACAGCTTTCCGGCCTGCGGCCCGCAGTGGTGACAGGCATGCTGCCATCGAGCATGCACCCCGCGCTGCTCGATGCCCTCGCCGTGCTCTTTCCGGTGGACTGCGCCGGCTGCGGGGCCCCCGATCGCGCGGTCTGCGTCGTCTGCGCCGCGTCGTTGATCGAACCGGTCACCGAGTCGCGCACCCCGGGCGGCCTGCTGGTGCGCAGCGCTCTGCGCTACGAGGGGGTGACAAGAAAGCTGCTGCTCGCCCTGAAGGAAGAAAACAGAACGGACGTGGCCAGAACCCTGCGGCGCCACCTCACGCCGCTGGTCGACCCGACCCTCACCCTCGTCGCTGTGCCGCCCTCCCGCCGGGCGTGGAGACGCCGGGGCTATGACCCCGTGCGGCTGCTGTTTCCGGCGGCGGGTGCACGGCTGCTCGAGGTGACCCGTCAGACGAGCGTGCAGAAGTCGCTCTCCGAGGCAGAGCGTGCGCGCAACCGAGCGGGGTCCCTGCGCGCGAGAGGCACGCTCGCAGGGCGGCGGCTCGCGATTGCCGACGACATCATGACCACCGGCGCCACCCTCGACGAGGCGGCGCGAGCGGTCCGCGCCGCTGGTGGGGAGGTCGTCGAGGCGGTCAC
>JBIIAR010000063.1:0-9310 GCA_044239765.1 Microbacteriaceae bacterium | reverse complement strand
CCACCTGGCCTCGGCTCCTACGTGCACTGGGACCGCCGTCTCGACGCACAGCTCGCTGCCGCGCTCATGGGCATCCAGGCGATCAAGGGCGTCGAGGTCGGCGACGGGTTCGAGACGACCCGTCGCCGCGGATCGCAGGCGCACGACGAGCTGGTGACTGACGGCTCAGAGATCAGCCGTCTCAGCGACAAGGCGGGCGGAACCGAGGGCGGCATGAGCACCGGCACCGTGCTGCGCGTGCGCGCCGGCATGAAGCCCATCTCGACCGTGCCCAAGGCGCTGCGCACCGTGGATGTCGCCACCGGCGAGGCCGCCGAGGCCCACCACCAGCGCTCCGACGTCTGCGCCGTGCCCGCCGCCGGAGTGGTCGCCGAGGCCATGGTCGCTCTCGTGCTCGCCAACTCCGTGCTTGAGAAGTTCGGCGGCGACTCGATCACCGAGACGAAGCGCAACCTCGACGGCTACCTGGCCGCGATCCCGGATGCGCAGCGCACCGAGATCCTGACCGACCGTGGCTGACGCGCCGGCACTCGTACTCATCGGTGCTCCCGGCGCCGGAAAGACGAGGATCGGCAAGCGCATCGCCCGCCTGCTGGCACTGCCCTTCGTCGACACCGACAAGCGCATCGTCGCCCTGCACGGCTCCATTCCCGACATCTTCGAGCGCTACGGCGAACCGCATTTTCGCGTTCTCGAGCGCGAGCAGGTGGCGCACGCGCTCACCGAGCACGCGGTCGTCTCGCTCGGCGGCGGCGCCGTTCTCGACGAGGGCACGCAGGCAGAGCTAGCGGGCCTGCGGGTCGTGCAGCTGACCGTCGACCCCGAGTCCATTGCCACCCGCAACATCGGCGCCGGCCGCCCCCTGCTCAGCGGCGGACTCGACGCGTGGAAGGCGCTCGTGGCAGTGCGCGCCCCCATCTACGACCGACTCGCGCAGGCATCATTCGACACCTCGAGCCTGCCCGCCGAGCGCATCGCCGACGACATCGTTCGCTGGCTGGAGGAGACACCGTGACCGACGTGACCACCATTCCCGTTCCCGGGGAGCAGCCCTACGACGTGCTCGTCGGCCGCGGCATCCTCGACTCGATCGCCACCGCCCTCGGAGCCGGGGTCAAGAAGGTGCTCGTCGTGCATCCCGCCGCCCTCGGCGCGAAGGCCGACTCCCTGCGGGAGCGCCTGCGCGATCACGGCTACGAGGTGCTGCTGGCCGAGGTTCCCGAGGCCGAGGACGCCAAGCGCGTCGAGGTTGCCGCCTTCTGCTGGCAGATCATGGGACAGACCGATTTCACGCGAACGGATGCCGTCATCGGCTTCGGAGGCGGCGCGACCACCGACCTGGCTGGCTTCGTTGCCGCCACCTGGCTGCGCGGAGTGAAGCTCGTGCAGGTGCCGACGAGCGTCGCGGGCATGGTCGATGCGGCCGTCGGCGGCAAGACCGGCATCAACACCGCGGAGGGCAAGAACCTCGTCGGCGCCTTCTACGCGCCCGCGGCGGTCATCGCCGACTTCGACACCCTCGACACCCTGCCGCGCAACGAGATTCTCGCCGGCTTTGCCGAGATCGTGAAGTGCGGCTTCATCGCCGAGCCGTCTATTCTCGACGTCATCGAGTCCGGGGTCGATCGCGTGACCGATCCAACCTCCGCAGAGTTCCGCACCGTGGTTGAGGCGTCCATCGCGCTCAAGGCACGGGTTGTGGGGGAGGACTTCAAGGAGTCCGGCCTGCGCGAGATCCTCAACTACGGCCACACCCTCGGGCACGCCATCGAGCACGGCGAGCGGTACCGCTGGCGCCACGGCGCGGCAATCAGCGTCGGCATGGTCTTCGCGGCGGAGCTGTCGCGGCTGACCGGGCCGCTGTCAGATGCGGCCGTGGACCGCCACCGCAGCATCCTCGAGTCCCTCACGCTGCCGATTGACTACCCGGTCGGCCGCTGGAAGATGCTGCTCGCCGCCATGCAGCGCGACAAGAAGTCACGCGCCGGCATGCTGCGCTTCATCGTGCTCGACGACATTGGCAAGACCTCGGTGCTCGAAGGGCCGGAGGAGTCGCTGCTGTTCACAGCGTGGCAGGACGTCGGGGTCTAGATCAGCGAGCTGAGCTGCTCGGGCGAAAGTACTGCCGCGAGCGTCTGCTCGGCTCCCATCGACCGCAACCAGCCCGCATCGATACCCGACAGCACGCGAAACAGCAGGTCTGGCTCGAGCCCGGCTGCCACCAGCAGCCGCAGCGACTTGCCGGTGTCGCCCTCGGCGTCGAACTTGTACTCGAGCGCGGTGACCCACTGCGATCCGACGGAGGCCAGCTGCTTCTGAGACGGGGCGGTCAGGGCGAGTGATCGCAGCATCCGGCTCAGTTCTTCGTCTGTGGCGTCGAGCTGCAGGTCCTGCAGGGAGTCGAACGGGTGCTTCTCGAAGCCGTCGCTGTGGTCGTGCTCGTCGTACGGGGGAGCAGCCCAGTAGGCGCGGGCGAGTTCGTCGAGGTCCACGGCTCGACCCTAGCTGAATCGTCTTACGAGGCGTTTTCGGCGGCAGGCGGGATCGCAGAAGCGCTCCTGCCGCCGAAAACGCCTCGTAATGGGCGCGAGTCAGCCGCGCCGATACACTCGAACGCATGCCCCGCGTTCTCGTGCTCAACGGACCCAACCTCGGCCGCCTCGGCAGCCGCGAGCCCGATGTCTACGGCAACCAGGACCTCGCAGCGCTGAAAGTGCTGCTCGAGGCCGAGACGGATGAGCAGATCGACCTTCGCCAGACCAACGACGAGGCGGAGCTGATCGGCTGGCTCTACGAGGCGGTTGACACCTCGACCCCGGTGATCCTCAACCCCGCCGCGTTCACGCACTACTCCTACGCCCTGCGTGACGCAGCGGCACTCGTCACCAAGGCCGGCCTTCCGCTCATCGAGGTGCACATCAGCAACCCGCACGCGCGCGAGGAGTTTCGCCACACCAGCGTGATCAGCGCGATCGCGACCGGGGTGATCGCGGGCTTCGGCTTCGACTCCTACCTGCTGGCCCTCAGCGCCATTGGTCGCCGCGCAAACTGACCCGGTAGACTCACGGGGGCTTCCTGAGCCCCACAGACACGCAAAACAGATCGGATAGACCCATGGCTGACTCCACCGCCGACATCAAGAACGGCGTCGTTCTCAACATGGACGGCCAGCTCTGGACCGTCATCGACTTCCAGCACGTCAAGCCGGGCAAGGGCGGCGCCTTCGTTCGCACAAAGGTCAAGAACGTCATGAGCGGCAAGGTCGTCGACCGCACCTTCAACGCCGGCGCGAAGATCGAGACCGAGGTCGTCGACCGCGCGGACTACCAGTACCTCTACGCCGACGGCGAGAACTTCGTCTTCATGGACCTCGGCAACTACGACCAGATCACCCTCACCGAGGCGCAGGTCGGCGACGCCCCCAAGTTCATGCTCGAGAACCAGAACGTGACGATCGCGCTGCACAACGGCAACCCGCTCTACGTGGAGCTTCCGGCCTCTGTCGTGCTCGAGATCACGTACACCGAGCCGGGCCTGCAGGGTGACCGCTCCAACGCGGGAACCAAGCCGGCAACGGTCGAGACGGGTCACGAGATCCAGGTTCCGCTGTTCGTCGACCAGGGCACCAAGGTCAAGGTCGACACGCGTGACGGCTCGTACCTCGGCCGCGTCTCCGACTAGTGGGCGCCCGCAGCAAATCCCGTAAGCGCGCGCTCGACATCCTCTACAGCGCGGATGTTCGGGGCGACTCGATCAACGAGGCACTGGCCGCCGAGACGGCACGTGCCGACGCAGACCCGAAGCGCTCGAACTCCTGGGCCTACGCGAGAGACATCGTCGTGGGCATCACCGAGCACGGTGACGAGATCGACGAGCTCATCGAGACCTACGCCCAGGGCTGGACGATTGGCCGCATGCCGGCCGTCGACCGTGCGATCATTCGCATTGGTATCTGGGAGGTGCTCTTCAACGAGGAGGTTCCCGACGGCGTCGCGATCTCTGAGGCCGTCGAGTCGGCGACCGTGCTGAGCACCGAGGACTCCGCGGGATTCATCAACGGACTCCTCGGCAGAATCGCCCAGACGCGCGCTTAAGTTTCAGTAGGTTACGCGCCGGTCGGGTCGGGGCAGTTCTGCCCCGTACCGTCGTAGCGTGACCATCACCACTGCAGCGACGACCTCGCCCGCCCTCAGCGTCTCGCTGAACGGCGTCGGGCGCTCGTTCGACGGCAATCGTCGAGTGCTGCGCGACATCGACCTCGAGATCGCCGCGGGCGAGATCGTCGCACTGCTCGGTCCGTCGGGCTGCGGCAAGTCGACCCTGCTGCGCCAGGTGAGCGGTCTGGATCTGCCGACCGAGGGATCCGTCGCGATCGACTCCACGGCCGTCACCGGCATCGACCAGCGCGCCGCGGTCGCCTTTCAGGAGCCGCGCCTGCTGCCCTGGCGCTCGATTCGCCGCAACGTCGAGGTCGGGCTGGCCCGACACACCGACAAGGCCGAGGGTGCCTCGCGCGTCGAGCAGCTGCTCGAGCTGGTGCAGCTCAGCCACGCGTCCACCCTTCGCCCTCGCCAGATCTCAGGCGGTATGGCGCAGCGAGCGTCTCTCGCCCGCGCCCTTGCGCGCAACCCCGGCGTTCTGCTGCTCGACGAGCCCTTCGGTGCTCTCGACGCGCTCACGCGCTTGACCATGCAGGATCTGCTGCTCGACATCCACGCTGTCGAGCCGGCGACGATCCTCTTCGTGACTCACGACGTGGAAGAGGCGCTCTACCTCGCCGACCGCGTCGTGCTGCTGGGCGTCGAGTCCGGCTACAAGGCTGATTCCGGGGCGGTCATCCGCTCCGTGATCACAGTTCCCGGTAAGCGCCCCCGCGACCGCGGAAACGCGGCACTTGCCCACCTCCGCGCCGAGCTCCTCGATGGACTCGGTGTCTCAACCCACCACCCTGCACACACCTTCTGAGGATCACATGACCCGCAAACGCTTTGCATCGCTTGGTGCCGTCGCCGTCGCCGCAGCACTCGTTCTGACCGGCTGCGTCGCCGGTGAGGGCTCCAACATCGCCCCCGAGACTGAGGAAGAGGCCCTTCCTGGCAGCTGGAGCGCCTCCACGCTCAACATCGACTTCGCCACGTACAACCCGCTGAGCCTCATCATCAAGGACCAGGGCTGGCTCGAGGACACCTTCGGTGACAAGGTCACCGTCACCTGGACGCAGTCCGCCGGTTCGGCGGCAGCGAACGACCTGCTCAAGGCCGGCTCGGTCGACGTCGGATCGACCGCGGGCTCCGCTGCACTGCTCGCACGTTCCAACGGCTCGCCGATCCAGGTCATCGACATCTACTCGCAGCCGAACTGGGCAGCGATCCTCGTCGGCCCCGACAGCGACATCACCTCGATCGACGACCTCAAGGGCAAGAACATCGGCGCCAACGCCGGAACCGACCCCTACTTCTTCCTGCTGCAGGCCCTCGAGGAGGCCGGCATCGGGCTCGATGAGGTCACCATCACCCAGCTGGCGCACGCGGACGGCAAGACCGCCCTCGAGGCCGGAACCATCGACGCGTGGGCCGGGCTCGACCCGCTGCTCTCGGCGAGCGTGGTCACCGCCGGATCGAAGATCATCTACGACAACCCCGACTTCAACAGCTATGGCTTCCTCAACGCGACCGAGAGCTTCCTTGAGAAGTCGCCCGACATCGCACAGGTGGTCGTCAGCGCCTACGAGAAGGCCCGCGTCTGGGCTGCGGAGAACCCGGATGAGGCGGCGCAGATCCTTGCCGACGTTGCCGGCATCGACATCGAGATCGCCAAGTCCGTTCTGCTCGACCGCACGAACCTCGCGATCGACGGCGAGCCGGGAGCTGACCAGCTCGCCGTGCTCAAGGTCATCGGGCCGGTCTTCGTCGAGTCGGGCGCCGTTGCGTCGCAGGACCAGATCGACGACGCCCTCGACACCCTGTTCAACACGGACTACGTGAAGAACGCCAATCCCGACCTGATCGGCTAATTGATTGTCGCTTGAACCACTCCGGACGGACGACCTCGCACTCGTGAGGTCGTCCGTTCCGGCGCGCCGCAACCCCATCCGTGAGCTGCCCCTCGGGGCGCGTATTGCCCTGGGCGCGGCCGTGCCCGTCGCGCTGGTCGGCCTGTGGCAGCTGATCGTCGTTCTCGACGTCGTGCCCGCCTACCGTCTTCCGTCGCCGACAGCCGTGTTCTTGGCCGGGGTCGACCTGCAGAACCGGGGGCTACTCGGCCTGCACATCGCGATCTCCACCCAGCGGGTGCTGATCGGCTTCATCGCGGGCTCGCTCATCGGGCTCGTCGTCGCGTCGTTCGTGGGGCTCTCGCGGCTGGGCCGGTATCTCATCAGCCCGACGCTCGGCGGTGTCCGTGCCATTCCATCGCTGGCCTGGGTTCCTCTGCTGGGTCTCTACATGGGTATCAACGAGGACTCCAAGGTCACCCTCATCGCCATCGGCGCCTTCTTCCCGGTCTACACCGTGGTCTCGAACGCCCTGCGGCACGTCGACCCACAGCTCGTCGAGGCGGGCCGTGCGTACGGATACGCGGGCGTACGGCTGCTTGGGCTCGTGCAGCTGCCGGCCGCCGTGCCTGCGGTCGTCTCCGGACTGCGCCTCGCTCTCGCGCAGTCGTGGCTGTTCCTCGTCGCTGGCGAGCTGCTCGGGGCATCGATGGGCCTCGGATTCCTGCTGACCGACTCCAACAACAACGGCCGCATCGACCGCGTGTTTCTCACGATCCTGCTGCTCGGCGTGCTCGGCATCATCTCGGACGCCCTGGTGGGTGTGCTTGAGCGCTTCCTTCTCAAGCGCTGGAGCTGATGTAGGGTAGAGCCACCAGACACCCTTTAATTCCGTCCAGAGAGGCGGGGAAGGAGGTCAGAATGACTGCACGCACCGTCTTGCAGCAGGACGACATCGCCCGAGCGTTGACTCGGATCTCGCACGAGATCCTCGAGACCAATCGCGGCTCATCCGATCTGGTTCTTCTTGGCATCCCTACTCGCGGGGTGATCCTCGCGCAGCGCATCGCAGCGATCCTCAACGGGATCGAGGCGGGCTCAGCGGTGGCTGGTGCGCTCGACGTGACCATGTACCGCGACGACCTGGCGAAGCACCCGACGAGAGTGTCGTCGCCGACGCAGATTCCCGAGGGCGGCATCGACGGCAAGACCGTGGTTCTCGTCGACGACGTGCTCTACAGCGGACGCACCATCCGCGCTGCGCTCGACGCGATCAACGACATCGGCCGCCCGCGTGCGGTGCGTCTCGCGGCCCTCGTCGACCGCGGTCACCGCGAGCTGCCCATTCGCGCGGACTTCGTCGGCAAGAACCTGCCGAGCTCGACCGAGGAGCGCATCAACGTGCGCCTCACCGAGATCGACAGCGCGGATGAGGTGACGATCGAGTGAGGCACCTGCTGAGCACCAAAGACCTCACCCGCGACGAGGCGATCCAGATTCTCGACCTCGCGGAAGACATGGCCGACGCCGGCACCCGCGAGGTGAAGAAGCTGCCCGCCCTGCGCGGCCGCACGGTCGTCAACCTGTTCTTTGAGGACAGCACCCGCACGAAGATCAGCTTCGAGGCCGCTGCCAAGCGCCTCAGCGCGGATGTCATCAACTTCACCGCCAAGGGATCCAGCGTCTCGAAGGGCGAGAGCCTCAAAGACACCGCGCAGACCCTCGCCGCGATCGGCGCCGACGGTGTCGTGATCCGCCACGGCTCGAGCGGAGCACCGCGTGTGCTCGCCCAGAGCGGCTGGATCGACGCGGGAGTCGTCAACGCGGGCGATGGCACGCACGAGCACCCCACCCAGGGGCTGCTCGACGCCTTCACCATGCGCAAGCGCCTGCACGGGGATGCAAGCCGCGGAAGGGCGCTCGACGGGGTGACCGTGACGATTGTCGGCGACATCCTGCACTCCCGGGTCGCGCGGTCGAACGTCTGGCTGCTCGAGACCCTCGGGGCGGAGGTGACCCTTGTCGCCCCGGCCACGCTGCTGCCGGTCGGTGTCGACACCTGGCCGGTCACCATCAGCTACGACCTTGACGCGGCAGTCGCCGCCAAGCCGGATGTGCTGATGATGCTGCGCATCCAGAGCGAGCGAATGAACGCCGCGTTCTTTCCCAATGCCCGCGAGTACTCGCGCCAGTGGGGTTTCGACGACGAGCGTCTCGCCCAGCTGCCCGCGGCTAGTCTGGTCATGCACCCGGGTCCGATGAATCGCGGACTCGAGATCTCTTCTGGCGCCGCCGATTCTGCGCGGTCGACCATCATCGAACAGGTTGCCAACGGGGTGTCGATAAGGATGGCTGTGCTCTACTTGCTTCTCGCCGGGGGTGCCGCATGAGCGCCATCCATGTGAAGGGTGCAGCGCTGCCTGACGGCACCCGCGCCGACTTCTTCGTCGAGAACGGCGTGTTCGTCGACTCAACCAGCAACGCGACAGTGCTGGATGCCGATGGACTGCAGGCCCTGCCCGGCCTCGTCGACCTGCACACCCACCTGCGCGAGCCCGGCTTCGAGCAGAGCGAGACGGTGCTCACCGGCAGCCGCGCGGCCGCGAGCGGAGGCTTCACCGCCGTCTTCGCGATGGCGAACACCAGCCCCGTCTCTGATACGGCCGGTGTCGTCGAGCAGGTCAAGGCCCTGGGCGACGCCCACGGCTACGTCGCCGTGCGGCCGATCGGCGCCGTCACCGTCGGCCTGGAGGGCCAGCGTCTCAGCGAGATCGGGGCGATGGCGCAGTCCCGCGCCCAGGTGCGCGTCTTCAGCGACGATGGCAAGTGCGTCAGCGATGCGCTGCTCATGCGCCGCGCCCTCGAGTACGTGAAGACCTTTGGGGGAGTGATCGCCCAGCACTCACAGGAGCCGCGGCTCACCGAGGGCGCGCAGATGAACGAGGGCGCGCTCAGCGGCGAGCTCGGACTCGCGGGCTGGCCGGCGGTCGCCGAGGAGGCGATTATCGCCCGTGACGTGCTGCTCGCCCAGCACGTGGGTGCCCGCCTGCACGTCTGCCACGTGTCGACGGCCGGCTCGGTCGACGTGATCCGCTGGGCGAAGGCACGCGGCATCGACGTCACCGCGGAGGTGACGCCGCACCACCTGCTGCTCACCGAGCAGCTCGCGAGCGGCTACGACGCGCGCTTCAAGGTCAACCCGCCGCTGCGGCGCGATGAGGACGTGCAGGCGCTGCGCGCCGCGCTGGCCGACGGAACGATCGACATCGTCGCGACCGACCATGCGCCGCATCCGCTCGAAGCCAAGGAGTGTGCCTG